>NC_014836.1:2640000-2928377 GCF_000177635.2 Desulfurispirillum indicum S5 | reverse complement strand
CATCGTGGCTTCTGATAGTGGCAAGCATCCGGAAAAGTCGATGATCACTGGAAAATAGGGCTATACACTCTATTTTTCCTATACTATGATAAGATCATAGCGGAACGGTTGTTTTATACAGGCGAAACCTGTAAAAATGTCCGTTGAATTTGTATCTGCTTTTGCCGGAAAAGTAAACACTGGCCAGCGGGCGAAGTGACTCCAAATGGACAGGAAGTACATGGTTTATTCCCCTTTGCACCTTATCCGTGCCCTGATTGCTGTCTTTGTGCTGAGCGGATTCGCCCAGGGAGCCACAGTCAGCTTTAAAGTGGAAAAGGATGAGGATGGCAGAATCCGTGAAGTGGTTTCCTTTGTCATGGATCAACCGGTTCCTTATATTGTAAGGGATTATACTATTATTCAGCAGGTGCTGGTAGAAATTCCCGGCTTCGATGTTGATATGCCCGAGATAATTTTCAGTAGTGTTAACTCAACGCTGGTGGAAAAGGTAACCTCCTATCGAGGGAACCTCATTATTCACCTCAGACATGTTCCGGTCACCATTTCCGATCGTTTTGATAACGATCCCTTTGTTATCCAGGTTATTCTTGATGCCGATCGGCGGCGTATATCCCAGGTTCAGGCCAATGTAGCCCAGTTGCTGCAGTCACTGGCTCAGGAGATGCAGATAACTCCTGAAACTCCCGTACTTACCGGGCCGGTTTCCCCCCAAAGCCCCATGGGGCCAGGTTTGACAGAAGAAGACCTCTATCAGCTGGAGCTGCGTAGCAGTGCTATCGGAATGCTTGACCCCTATCGCAGTGATCGCCAGCTCAGGGAATTGAATACCCCTGACGCCATAGCATTGCGCCAGGCCTACAGTTATTTTGGGGAAGGCAATGATCTGCAGGCTTTGGATGAGCTGCTGTATATTATCCGGGAGCACCCGGAATCACCTCTGGTGGAGGAAGCCACTTTTCTCCTGGGTGATGCCTATCATAATATTCCCCAGGAACCACCGGGAGTACAGTTTCGTGACGCCATTACCGTGTATGAAAAGGCTATTGATCTGTATCCTGGCAGTCGCTTTGTTCCCCGCGCCATTTATGGCATAGGCCAGTCCTATGAAGCCCTGGGCAACCCGGCAGCCGCGAAGTTTCACTACGAGATGATTCCGTCACCAATCGTCAATGAGTACATAGGTCCGGCACTCCTGGCAGTGGCGCGGCTTGAACTTGAGCAGGACAGTGTCCGTGGAGCCATTGAGGCTATGGAAACACTGCTGCAGTACGACGAAGATCACTGGCGCATGGAAGCCCTGCGCCAGTTGACTCGGCTTGAGTTTAAGGCCGACCACTATCAGCGCAGCGCCGATTACTTTACCCGCCTGCAGAATGAGTACTCTGAACTTTTTACCTTTGATCCCCAGCTTCTCCTGGAAGCAGCCCAGTCCTACCACCAGGTGGGTGAATTGCGTAAGGCTGCCTGGAATCTGCAGCGAGTCATCAATGTGTATCCCCATTTTGATGGTGCTGCCAAGGCTTTTCTTGAGCTGGCGACCATTCACCACACCGTGGGCAACACCGACCTGGCCCAGATGTTTATCAGTGAGCTGACGGGAAAGTACCCCGATACCCTGGATGCCTCGCGCGGGCAGCTGCTGCATGCCAGAATCCTGATGGAGAAGGATCTGTGTGAGGATGCCATGGGCCTGTACTCCCTGGTTGAATTTGGTATTCACAGCGCAGAACTGGAAAAAGAGGTTATTCTCGGGAAAATTGACGGTGAGATCTGCCTGGCCAATTATGAAGTTGCCGAGAGCATGGCCAGAAGTTTCCTGCGCAGTTTTCCCCTGGCCGATGAAGCGGAGGAGGTGCGCTCCAAGCAGCACCGGGCAGTCTACCTGCGGGCCCTGTTTGAACATGAAGAAGGGAACTTTCGCGTTTCCTATGATCTGCTGCGTACGTATCTGAATAATCAGCCCCTGTTGCCTAACGACGAGGAAAACCATGCTGCCATTGTGGAGCTGGCCCAGGAGAACTTTGTCATCATCGGTCTTGCCATGATGGATGAGGATCCCTATCGGGCGCTGGAGCACCTGAAGCGCTATGCTGGACTCTATAATGGCGAAGCCAGACACGAAGAGGTGGAGCGCCACATTCGCGATCTGCAGCATCGCCTGGCTCATAAAGAGATAGATGGTCTTCAGTTTCAGCGGGCCATCAGCCGGCTCAATGAAGCGGTGCAGAACTATGAAACCGGGTATCGCAGTGCTGACTTCCGTGATCTGCGTGTCTACGCTCTGTTTAAACAGGGAGAATTCTTTTTTAACAACGGTAACTACGAGGATGGATCAACCTACTTCGACCGCATCTTCTCCGAATTTTCCGAAACCCCCTACGCCGCCATGTCCCAGCGTTTTCTGGTGGCAGCTGGCAAAGGAAATGTGCTGCAGGCCTTCAATGCCAGTAACTATGTGGAGGCTATAGACCAGTTTCACGTGTATGAAAAATACCTGGCCATGAGCGCGGAAGAGTATTTTGAGGCGGCCAAGCTGGCTTCCCTTGCCTATACGCGCCTGAGTTTCCATGATCGCGGGTTGGAGCATATCAACGACATGGAGCAGGTGTTGCCTGCGGCCTATTCGGAAAAACTGGATGACCTGCGGGCGCTCAATTACTGGGGTCTGCAACAGTATGAGCGGGTCGTACGCGCCCTGGAGCCCAGAATGGAGCGGGATGAACCCCTGATGGTGGAAGCCTATGAAGCCTTGGCGAACGCTTTCTCCCGTCTGAACCGCTCCGACCGCGCTGTCGAAACCTTCCTGAAAGCGGCTGAGCTGCTGAGTGACGATGATCCGGCCCAGAGTCGGCGCATGCGCTTTGAAGGAGCTCAGCTGCTGCGCAGCCTTGGCCGGGATGACGAAGCCCGCCAGCAGTACCAGGATATTGTTGATAACTACGAGATCAATCCCACCCTTGATCCGGTGGTGGTTGATGCGTATCAGCAACTGGTCAGCATGGCGGCGGCGCAGAGTGACCACGAGACCGTTATTGGCCTGAGCGAATCAGCGCTGCAGCTGTTGAACGGTCATGAAGAAGCATCATCCGAACGTATCCTGTACTTCATGGAGCAGCAGGCGATAGCCTATCAACGCACGAACCGGGTAGCGCAGGCCATCACCATCTACGAAAGCATTTACGAGCGAAGCCCCGAAAGCGTTACCGGGCTGCGGGCCAAACAGGAACTCGACTCCTACGAGTGGAACCGGCGTATGCGGGAACAACTGCGATGAGTGAGCAACTGGATCTTCAGGAACTCATGAAGGCCATGGACTACTTCAATGAACAGTCCAGGCGCCTGACCGAATCCTACGCCAAACTTGAAGATGAAGTTGCCAATCTGAATCTGGCCCTCGATGAGAAAAACCGCTATCTCACCAATATTCTGGAGAGCATTTCCAACGGAGTGCTTGGGCTGGATGCCGATGGGACCATCACCGTGGTGAACCGCGCCGCCAAGGAAATGCTGCTTATACAGCACGATGACGATATCCTGGGGCGCAATATCTGGCACCTGTCCATCTTCAGCGATATCCTTGACTCCTGCGAAGATCTCACCAGCGATCACCTCCAGAACTTTTCCCGTCAGGCAACCCTTTATCTGCCGGGCCAGAAGCGTCGAGTTATTGAGTACAACCTGACGCCCCTGGAGGGAAGTGCCGGAACCATCCTCTATTTCCGCGACCTCACCCGCATCATCGAGCTTGAGCAGCAGGCGGCCCGCAACGAAAAGCTGGCAGCCATGGGGGAGATGGCTGCCAATATAGCCCATGAGATCCGCAACCCCCTGGGTTCCATCGAGCTCTTTGCTTCCCTGCTCTTTCGCGATCTCGCCGATGACAGCAAAAAACAGCAACTGGCTGCCAATATTGTCAGTGGAGTACGCAACCTGAACAGCGTCATCAGCAATCTGCTGCTCTTCACCCGTAATCTCAGTATCCAGAAAGAGACCTTTGACGCGACGGCCCTGCTGGACGAGGTATTGAAGTTCAGCGAGCATCTGAAATATAAAAAGAATATTCGCACCATCAGAGAGGTTGCTTCCGGCGTCGAGCTGCACGGAGACTTTGACCTGCTCAACCAGGTGTTGCTCAACCTGGTGCAGAACGCCGTCAATGCCATCGAGGAAAGTGGGACCATTGCATTGACGGTAGAGCGCGATACCGATTCCGATGCCTGCGTACTGCGGGTGGAGGATGATGGCAAGGGAATGGATCAGGAGACGCTGCGCAAAATTTTTATCCCCTTCTACACGACCAGGGCCAGGGGCACCGGGCTGGGCCTTTCCATCGTCAACCGCATTGTCGAGGCCCATGGGGGAGTGCTGAATGTTGAATCTCAGGAAGGTTTGGGAACGACTTTTACCATCAAACTCCCCGGATGCCCCCGGGGATAGGGCAACAACCCGCGATACCGGCCTGCATCATGAGCAGATGGCCAGTGGTTATCTGCGGAATCAGGGTTTTGTCATCCGCGCCACCAATTATCGCACCCGCAGTGGTGAAATTGATATAGTGGCTCTGGATGAAATGACACTGGTTTTTGTCGAGGTACGCTTTCGCTCTCATCCGGCCACACTGGCTGAATATACGGTTGATCGCACCAAGCAGCGCAAGCTGTGGAAAACCGCTGCCCATTACCTGCGTCAGCATCCCTGGGACGGGGATGTGCGCTTTGATGTCATTGCCATCAATGGTGCCGCTCTTGAACACTATCAGGATGCCTTCAGGGGGAATGAATGATGATATGGAAAGCATGGAGTAAAGAGATTTTTGAAGAAGCAGCGGAGCAACTGAAGCTGATACTGTTGATGCTGGTTTCCGACTTGAACAGTTGCAGTATGGACGCACAGTTTCAGCCAGGTGCCCAGGAAGCCTATACCCTGGAGGAAATTGAACGCAACTTTCTCCCGGTGAAGGTGACCGTGGAGGAACGGCCCGACATTGAGCTGCTGCTCAGTCCCGGCTATTACCCGTCCACCCTGCTGCTGAGCCCGGAAGGGCGTATCCTTTGCGTGGTGCAGCCACAGGAAAAAGACCTCTACGAAGTGCTGTTCCAGGCCCGCAGACAATATATCAATGAGGGCACCAAAGCAGGTGTTCCCGTGGGCATGCCCGCCTATCCCGTGCAGGAAGCCTTTTCCTGGGGTATGAATGAAATTCAGACGGTTATTGGCGCGCTGATGCGTTCCTGTGAACAGGAACTGCAGCGGATTGCGACACCACTGTCGGAACAGAAGACTATCGGATTCGAGGGAAAGATGCTGCTCTTTGTCACCCAGGCAGCTCTGATACTGCGCGATGAGCACCTGACCAGTCTGGCAGGGCAGTACATGGAACACATGGCCGCCGTCCTGTGGGATCCGCACAATAATGGCTTTTTTGCCTCAATACAGGGGGAGACACCCCTGCCCATCAAAAAACTCTCCCATCAGCTGGAAGCCATGGAGGCGCTGGTGAGCTTTGCTCAGCAGGACGAGACTTCTTCGCGCCGAGCTATCGAGGCCTTGCTGCAGGCTATTGAAGGGAATTTTTCCAAGGATGAGGGGCTCTATTCCACCTACTCCTCCACCACGACCATGTATACCGCCGACAATATGCACCTGCTGCGCTGCCTGTTGCTGGCACGGGACAAAGAACTTTTGCCAGCCGGACTTGAGGCGAATATCTCCCTCTTTGCGGCACGCCTTGAGCAGACCGTGGCCGATGATGGCAGCGTTGCCGTTCTGCCCTTTGCGTCTGCGCGGGCACCTGTGCCCCTGTTGAGTACCCAGGTGGCCTGTGCTCGCGCCTTTTTTGCCTGTTACCGCTACAACAAAGAAACCCGCTTTCTTCAGAAAGGCCTGAGGGCACTTGGGTACGCGATCTCCCACCTGATGCTCTCCCTGGGGGGAGTATTGATGGCGAAGGATCAAAGTGACCGTTTACCGTTGTTGCGGCCGCTTGACGCCAATATGGAGTTTGTTCTGGCCTGCCTTGAAGCGGCTGAACTGACGGAAGCCTCCATGTATCGCGAGTGCGCCCGTAATGTTCTGGCCATGTTCCGGCAGAATTACAGTGGATTCGGCAATCAGAAATACACCTATGGAACGGGACTGCTGGCTTTGGTGGTCGCCGAGAACCTGCTGGAAGCAGGTGAAAGCTGAAGAGCTGTACCTGCCTCTCAGATGGGTCGGGAAAGGAAGGCCCGGAACCTCAGGTCAGCAAAGCGCCAGGGAAGATGCGTACCCTTTTTTATGCCGATGCGCGTTCCCTGCCCAAGGTTCTGTGGCTGGTATCCATCGCTCCAGATGCTCAGGGGACTTTGATGTATGGCAGTATTGTTCAGGC
This sequence comes from Desulfurispirillum indicum S5, assembly GCF_000177635.2. Classification (NCBI taxonomy): domain Bacteria; kingdom Pseudomonadati; phylum Chrysiogenota; class Chrysiogenia; order Chrysiogenales; family Chrysiogenaceae; genus Desulfurispirillum; species Desulfurispirillum indicum. The sequence continues at coordinate 2,922,004 of NC_014836.1, read as the reverse complement.
AGAGGTCGATCCCCAGGTGGCGGCACAGTTTTCCCGGCCCATTGAGAATGCGCGTATGGCCTGGTTCCGATGGAGAAAAGCCCTCCATGGGAAACGCAGCGCGGATCAGCACCGCTGAAGGCATACCAGCGGCGTCAGTCACCACATTGAGCATATGATGGTTGCCATAGATGAAGTAGATGTAATAGCGCCCGCCCCATTCGAACATGGGCTGGCTGCGGGGAGTCGGGCCCCGGTACCCGTGGGATGCGGGGTCGTCAAAACCATGATATGCTTCCGTTTCGATTATACGGCAGCTGTATCTTGTGCTTCCCCGCTCCATGACCAGGATTTTTCCCACCAGAAAGCATGCCCCTGCCACAGCGTCGAGGCAACTGAGCAGAGGTGGCGTGATCTGAGTCCATTGAGTATCATCTGACATGAGAGGAACACCTGATGAAAGTCAAAATCATGCGTCTGTCCCACTGTTACAGCCTTCCCCAGTACAACCATCCCGGAGATTCCGGTATGGATCTGTTTGCCGCCCACGGCGTTCTTCTGAATACCGGCGATGTGGCCAAAGTGCTGACCGGAATCTGTCTGGAAGTTCCCGAAGGCTATGAAGGGCAGATACGACCACGCTCCGGCATGATCCTCAATACTCACCTCTCCTTTGAAATCGGTACGGTGGATCAGGGATATCGCGGTGAAGTCCATGTGGTCGTCCGCAATTTCGGGCCAAAACCCTATAACATTGCCCGGGGGGACCGCATTGCCCAACTGGTTATCGCTCCCGTGGTGCGGGCCGAGCTGGAAGAGGTGCAGGAGCTTGCTCCCAGCCAGCGCGGTGGCAAAGGGCTTGGCAGTACCGGCAAGCGGTAGGGGAGTTTTTCTACATCCCTTTTGACTGGAAGAAGCTGCTGTACTTCTTGTCTTCCTGGCGGATATGCTTGAAGAGCCAGTTGCGCAGAAAATCCAGGGTTTCCGTTGCCACCAGCAGATCACCTTTGTCAAATTTTTCCTTGAGTTTCAGAACCTGTCGTACCAGGCTGTCGTGGATTTCCTGATGCTGTGGTGCTTCGTGGTAGCCGTGCTTCTTCATCAGGGAAATCTCGTCTTCGAAGTGGGTTACGGTGTAGTCCAGCAGTTCGTCAAAGACATTGTCGAGGACACTTTTCCCGGCTCCCTGCTTGACGGCGTTCGCCAGCTTGTTGATGATGCTGACCAGCTTTTTGTGCTGATCGTCAAAGCGTCTGATTCCCACAGACAATTCATCGTTCCAGACAATAAACGGCCCGTCATGGTTTTTCCCGTTGGGGTGCGCAGGTCTGCTGCTGGTCACGGGCGCCAGCGCCTTGGGAGCGCCGGCAGTAGCGACCGGTTCGTGGTCGCTGGTACGCAGCTGGGAGAGGGTTCTCTCCAGCTGTTCAGTGGCTTCCTTGAGGCCCATGGCCGTGTCGGTGATATCCGCCAGTGACATGGTGCTTTTCTCCAGGCCGGCAGCCATCTGCTGCAGATCACTGTTGGTCTTCTGAATCAGCTTGTCCTGCTCCTTGATGGCAAAACCGATCATGCCGTTTGCCTGATCAATCTCCTGGACGGAATCCACAATATCGTTGAATACAGCTTCAGCCTTTTCAATAACCTCGACCCCCTCGTCGACACTCTTGTTGGCCTCTTCCATTTCCTTGAACGCGCTCTCGGTTTCTGAGTAGAGGGCGTTAATGATAACGCTGACTTCCTTGGTGGCGTTCTGGGTTCTCTCCGCCAGCTTTCGCACCTCATCGGCGACGACGGCGAAACCGCGCCCCGAGTCCCCGGCCCTTGCGGCTTCAATGGCGGCATTGAGGGCCAGGAGGTTTGTCTGGTCGGCGATATCGTTGATGACATTGAGGATGGCACTGATCTTTCCGGAAGACTGGCTGAGCTCCTGAATAGTGCTCGCCAGGCTCTGTGCCTTGGCCTTGATGACCCCGATATTCTGTGTGGCCATTTCCAGCTGCTTTTTCCCCTCGGAAGTCTGACTGTTGGCGAAATCGGTTTTTTCGATCATATCCTGGAGGGTCTGCATGACATCCTGCGATGATGTGGCCATGGCCTCCATGGCCTTTGCGACGTTGTTGATGCTGCTGACCTTATGCCTGAACTCCGTGGTGACGCTTGCGGCGGTGTCGCCCATGTAGGCGGTTTCCTGCTGGAGGCTTGCGGAAGCGCCCTTGAGCTGGTTGATGTGGCTGCACAGAAAATCAAGAAACTGATTGAATGGCGCGGAAGCAGGCCCTCTGAGGCGAAAGGCAAGGTTGCCGGGATCGCGCAGAATGGGAAGCCGGGTGCTGTATTCATCCGCTGTGCTGTTGGCTTTGCGGGCGTAGATCAGGGCAAGCGCGGTCATGGCTATGGTGATGACAAACACTATCCACAGCGGGTTCACCGAGGTGTATCGCAGCAGTAAGAGACTTACGATGAAAAGGGTTACTGCACAGATTGTGACCTGAAGACTCTGAATGTTCTGTTTCATGCGGGCAACCTCGGGGGAAATAGTGTCATCAACCTTCACTTATAAGGGAAGGAATTCCTTTTGTCGAGTAAGGATACTCCACATTGGAGGAGAGCTTTTGGTGGAAAAGATTCCCTTCAGGAGTGTTTCAGTGAAAAGGTTTGCCAATGGCTCCATACTGCTTGTCTTCTTTGGGGATATGGTTGGAGAGCCACTTCTTGAGGAACTCCAGGGTTTCAGCAGCCACCATCAGGTCACCTTCGTCGAACTTCGACTTCAGACTCAGCGCCTGTTGCACCAGATCGGCGTGGATTTGCTTATGGTGTTCAATGTCCCTGTACCCATGCTTTTCCATATAGGCCTCTTCGTCTCTGAAGTGGGTGGTGGTGTATTGCAGCAGCTCTTCGAAGGTAGGCGCCAGAACATGCTTGCCTTCGCCCTTTTTTACGGCGCTGGCCAGACGGTTGACAATGGAGAGCAACTGTTTGTGCTGGTTGTCAAAGTGCTCTATCCCTACCGACAGCTTATCGTTCCAGACAAAAAACGGCCCGTCATGGTTTTTCCCGTTGGGGTGCGCAGGTCTGCTGCTGGTCACGGGCGCCAGCGCCTTGGGAGCGCCGGCAGTAGCGACCGGTTCGTGGTCGCTGGTACGCAGCTGGGAGAGGGTTCTCTCCAGCTGTTCAGTGGCTTCCTTGAGGCCCATGGCCGTGTCGGTGATATCCGCCAGTGACATGGTGCTTTTCTCCAGGCCGGCAGCCATCTGCTGCAGATCACTGTTGGTCTTCTGAATCAGCTTGTCCTGCTCCTTGATGGCAAAACCGATCATGCCGTTTGCCTGATCAATCTCCTGGACGGAATCCACAATATCGTTGAATACGGCTTCAGCCTTTTCAATAACCTCGACCCCCTCGTCGACACTCTTGTTGGCCTCTTCCATTTCCTTGAACGCGCTCTCGGTTTCTGAGTAGAGGGTGTTAATGATAACGCTGACTTCCTTGGTGGCGTTCTGGGTTCTCTCCGCCAGCTTTCGCACCTCATCGGCGACGACGGCGAAACCGCGCCCCGAGTCCCCGGCCCTTGCGGCTTCAATGGCGGCATTGAGGGCCAGGAGGTTTGTCTGGTCGGCGATATCGTTGATGACATTGAGGATGGCACTGATCTTTCCGGAAGACTGGCTGAGCTCCTGAATAGTGCTCGCCAGGCTCTGTGCCTTGGCCTTGATGACCCCGATATTCTGTGTGGCCATTTCCAGCTGCTTTTTCCCCTCGGAAGTCTGACTGTTGGCGAAATCGGTTTTTTCGATCATATCCTGGAGGGTCTGCATGACATCCTGCGATGATGTGGCCATGGCCTCCATGGCCTTTGCGACGTTGTTGATGCTGCTGACCTTATGCCTGAACTCCGTGGTGACGCTTGCGGCGGTGTCGCCCATGTAGGCGGTTTCCTGCTGGAGGCTTGCGGAAGCGCCCTTGAGCTGGTTGATGTGGCTGCACAGAAAATCAAGAAACTGATTGAATGGCGCGGAAGCAGGCCCCCTGAGGCGAAAGGCAAGGTTGCCGGGATCGCGCAGAATGGCCGCCTGAAGCTCTTTTGAAGGAGTGCTGCTGGCTTTTGCTGCGCGAACCTGAAAGAGAATCGATATTATAGTTAATATGAAGAGTATCGACGCGATAATAACTTTTGCATCCATATGACTTACCAGGAAAGATGCCGTCAGGAAAAGTATGATGGAGACAGAGGGGATGACAAGAAGCGGCAGTTTGAAACCTTGTGGCATGATGTGACTCCATAGGGGGAATAGTAATCGTTTTTGTTGTGGCATTTTAGAGGGAAGCCGCGGCCTTTGTCGAGAACTTTTTCACATAACCATGCCGATCTTCAGTCGCTCACCATGCCGGGAATCTAAGACGTGTGAGTATTTCTGCTGGCGGCCTTTTCGAAGAGCTTCCCTGAAAGAATAGGTACCTTTGGGCCGATTTATATTGAATTTTTGTGAAATATTACTATATTGCCATCATACAATGTCAATTCAGGCAATGAGTGCCTTGAAATTTCCAAAGGAGTTTAGAGATGAAAAAATTTCTGCTTGTTTCCATGGTTGCCCTATTTTTCACAATTCCATCCTTTGCCTTTGACCTCAGTGGCTGGGAAAATGGCAACGTTGCTCGTGGCCAGTGGGCGTGGTTTACCGGTCAGGCTCGTGACTGCAAAGATCCTATTCCTGTTCCCGGAACGCATACCCGTGCGGAATGGCAGCAAATGCTCACCAGCGATAAGGGCAAACTGCCCTGTGGCGGTTCCGGACTGAACCAGCGCATCATCGGACATGTGTACAAGTTCCTTTACGAGCATGCTTCCGACTCCGACAACCCCATGAACCAGAAGCCTGAGTCCTGCGGCTGATGGAGCCAACTGAAGTGCTGGTAGGAGCGGAAGATCTTGCTCATGAGCTGCTGAAGGTGGCTGACACCTTTGCCTATCCTGCGGAAGCGTGGGCCCAGGCAGCGGGTTTTGAACTGAATGATCTGGAAAGCATCTACGTGCGCTTGTTTGTCAATGACCTGGGAGGGGTAAAAGCCCCTCCCTTTGCTGGGTGTTATCTGGATGTGAACCGCTTGGACTTTATGGAGGCTTTCAGTGGTCTGGCACGCTCCAGTGGCATTGAACTGGATCGTTCCTATCCGCCGGACTATATCCCCATGATGCTTGAAGTGCTGGCCATGATGATAAAAAACGAGATGGCACCGGAACATGTAAAAGTCCATCTCGAAGATTACTTCTCCCTCTGGCCCGAGGCCTTTGTGCAGCGCCTGCAGTCCCATGATGACAGCGGACTCTATCTGGAAGCGGCGCGCTACCTTCAGCAATTGCTGGAGGACTTGGCAAGCATCTCCAGCAGAAAAATCAGCATATGAAAAAGAAACGAATACGAGGGTACCTATGAGTTTCACCAGAAGAACATTTCTCCAGGGCTCGGTTGCCACGCTTGGAGCCATGGGAGCCGTGCCGGGTTTTCGGTATGTCAGCCAGGCCCAGGAGAGCTCACCCGCGCCACAGGTGCGCTATGTCAACTCCAGCTGTGCCATTTGTACCAACAAATGTGTTTTCCGTGGCCAGGTGGTCAATGGCGTTATCAAGCGCCTTGAGCCTGAGCCCGACTTCCCGAAGGCCAGGGGTATGATGTGCGCTCGCGGCAACGCTGGTGCCTGGACTCCCTATGATCCCGATCGCGTCAAGCACCCTATGATCCGCACAGGCGAACGCGGTGAAGGGAAATGGCGCAAGGTTTCCTGGGAAGAGGCTTTTGCCTATATTGCCGAAAAGACCAACAAAGTAGTTGAAGAGGAAAATGGAAACCGCGCCTGCATCGGTTTTGTCTCCTCCGAAGGAACCTACCACGAGCATTACTGGAACCAGTTCCGCGAAGTGTTCGGGTCGCCCAACTCCCTGCGCCACCCCACGCTGTGCCTGAGTTCCGTTATCCGTGGCTTCATGTCGGTGTTTGGTACCTATCCCAGCGCAGATGTGAAGAACTCCCCTTACATTATCCTGGCGGGTGCGGATCGGGCTGAATCCATCTTTACCCCTGACACCATGGATATGTTTGGAGATAAAAGTAAAAAAATTATTTGCCTCGACCCTCGTTTTACCAAGACAGCGGCCAAGTCGAGCAAGTGGTATCCCATCAAGCCGGGCACTGACATGGCATTTGCCCTGGCCATGATGAACGTGATTATTGGCGAAGGCCTTCACGACAAGGATTTTGTCAGCAAGCACTGTGAAGGATTTGACAAGCTGGCAGAACACGTCAAGCAGTACACTCCCCAGTGGGCGGAGAAGGAAACGGATATTCCGGCTGCCGACATTCAGGCAATCGCCCGTGAATTTGCCAAAACTCCCGGTGCGGTTTTCTATCCCGGTCGTCGTTCTTCCTGGTTGGTTGATGATGTGCAGACCCGCCGCGCCATTGCCATGGTCAATGCCATTGTGGGCAGTTTCGATCGCCCCGGTGGACTGATTCCCAATATTGCCATTCCCACAAAGAGTTACTTCTACGAGCCCGCCTGGTACACTGATCCCAAGCCGCGCCTGGAGGCGGATGACGTCACCTTTCTGAATCCCCGCGATGGGGCCTGGATTCCCTGGCGCGACCGCGCCCTCAAGGGTGATCCCTATGCCATCCGCGGACTGTTTATCTACAAGCAGAACGTGGTTGACTCGGTACCCGACCGTAACAAGACCATGGAGTTGTTTAAAAAGATGGACATTATTGTCTGCATAGACACCTTCATGAGTGATACGGCCTGGTTTGCCGATGTTGTGCTTCCGGAAACCAATTACCTTGAGCGCCTTGATCCGCCTAATGCCTATGGGGTAAACGGTATTGAGCCCACGCTGACTCTGCGCCAGCCATTGATACCGCCCATGTATGACACCAAGTCCGGCTTTGAAATTTCCGTTGGACTGGCTGCCCACTTTGAGGATGAAGACGGCTTTACCCTTGATGAGTACTTCAGTGGCGATGTGGAAAGCCATACCAGGGATATGGTATCCGGTTTGCCCGGTGCTCTGGAGATGCTGAAGAAAAAAGCCTTCTACACCGATGGCCGCACGGCACCAATCGGTGCCTATCGCAGTGGCAAAAACAGGATCAATACGCCAACTGGCAAGGTTGAACTGTACAGTGAGGACTTTGAAAGCCGTGGATTTGATCCCATGCCCGTCTATCGCAAGCCTGAACAGCCAGCTGGCAACCAGTTCCGCTTTATCGTAGGTCGCCATGCCATCCATACCCACTCCATGACATCCAATTTCCCCGAGTTGAACTGGCATATGCCCGAGAATACCGTATGGATCAATGCCGCCAAGGCCAAGGAGATGGGAATCAGCTCCGGCGATGAAGTGCTCATGAGAAACCGCACTGGTGGCGAGGCGCGTATCAAGGCTCAGGTCACCGAGGCCATCCGCCCCGACTGCGTATTCTACGCCCATGGGTATGGCAGTCTGTCGAAAGGACAGCCTCTGGTCTATGGGCGCGGTGCTACCCAGTCGCAGATTCTGGAGTCTCATTACGAATCAATCTCCGGTAATGCTGCCATGCACGAAACATTCGTTGAGATCAGGAAGGTGTAACCCATGGCACAAAATAAACGCTGGACCATAGTCCTCGACCCGGACAAGTGTATTGACTGCAAGGCCTGTGATGTGGCCTGCAAGCGCGAGAATGGCATTGATGCCAAAGGCAAACAGGACGTGCGCCGCAACTGGATCGGAACTGAAGGCATCCAAGGCACCTACCCGAACCTGAAGCAGACCTTTCAGCCTGAGCAGTGTCACCAGTGCGCTAACCCCCCCTGTGTACCCGTCTGCCCCGTCAAGGCCACCTACGCCAGAGAAGACGGTGTCATAGTGGTGAACAAGAGCACCTGTATTGGTTGCACTCTCTGTGTTATCAGCTGCCCCTATGGCGCGCGCTACATGAGCGAGAATCGTAAGGCGGACAAGTGTGATTTCTGTTCCCACCGTGTCGCCCAGGGCAAAGTTCCCGCCTGCGTTGACACCTGCCCCACCAAGGTACGTGTTTTTGGCGATATGAATGACCCCAACAGTGCTGTATCCCGCCTGCTCAGGGCCAATCCCAAGGCCCGTGTTCTGCAGCCGGAAAAAGGCACGAAGCCGAACCTGCACTATATTTCGTAGACCAAGAGAATAAGGAGAGAATTATGGCCTTCATGAAAAAAACGCTGATGCCTTTTGTTGCTCTGCTGCTTTTTGCCTTTGTTGCCGTGGGATGTGGTGGTCAGGCAGCGAAATCCGCTGTTGATACCTCCAACCACGTACCCCAGGATCCCGCTCTGCGTATCACTACCCAGGAAGTGATGGATCTGTTCAAGAAGGAGTATGGTGACGCGCCTCTGATCGAGGAAACCCTCAAGAAGAACAAGAGCTTCCTGATGGTGGATGCCCGCCCCCTGCCACGTTTCCAGGAAGGCACCATTCCCGGTTCTATCCACATGCCCCCTGCTGCCGTTGAAGCTAACCTGAACAAGCTGCCCAAGGATAAACTGATCATATTCTACTGCGGTGGTTTGGCTTGTCACTTGAGCCCCGAGGCAGCAGAAATTGCCAAGAAAAATGGCTACACCAACGTGAAAGTCTACTATGAAGGCGATCCAGGCTGGAAAGCTGCCGGCAACTATCTGATCAGTGAAACTCCCTATGTGAAGCGCATGGTTGACGCCCGTGACAAGGAAAACGTCCTTGTGGTGGACTCACGTCCAGCGCTGGTATATGCCAAGGAGCATATCCCCGGTTCCGTGTCCATCCCCTGGGTTATTTTTGACCAGAAAAAAGGCCTGCTGCCCAACGACAAGAGTACCAACCTGATCTTCCTGTGTGGTGGCCACCACTGTGACCTGAGCCACTTCTCCGCTTCCGCTGCTCTGAAAATGGGCTACAAAAATGTGAAAGTGTACTCTGCTGGCGTACCTGACTGGAAAAAAGCAGGAAACCCCACCTGGGGCAACGAGTCAAGCGGCATTGTTGCGGCTCCTTCCACTGGCGCAAGCGCTACCATTTCAGCCGATGACTTCAAAAAAGCCGTGGCTTCCGGCAACTACACTATCATCGACGTACGTGGAGCCCGCGAAGTGGCGAACGGCATGATCCCCGGCGCCATTCACATTCCCGATGGCGATTTCATGGGCGATTTTGATGCTGCCATTAAAAAGGTGCCCACTGACAAGCCCGTGGTTATCCATTGTGCTACAGGCGCCCGCGCAGCTGGCGTGTTCTTTGTGATCGAAGATGAAAAAGTGAAGTTCCCCAAAGGCATTCAGTATCTGGATAAAACCATTCAGATTCGTGCTGACGGAACCTTTACTATCCAGTAAGTCTCATTAACTCCAGGGCGCGCCTTCTCCGCGCTCTGGAGATTTTTTTAAAAAAGGAGATGACTATGCATTTTCTGAAAAACAGGATCATGCCGTTTACCGCCCTTCTGCTCTTTGCCTTTATCACCATCGGCTGTGGACATGCGGCAAAGGCTCCGATTACGGTTGCTGCCTCCAGTGCTGATGACCTGATTGCCAATCGCATCGCCCTGCTGACAGAAGCCCGCAAGGTTACGCCTGAGATTTCCGTTGAGGAACTGAATAAGATGATAGAGGCAGGCGAAAATATTACTGTCATTGACGTGCGCGACCCAAATGAGTGGGAAGTCGGCGTTATTGATTTTGCAGGAACCAAGACCATTTCCCGTGGACTGCTGGAGTTCCGCGCGCCTGCTCAGGTTGATGTCAACGAGCGCATCTATGTCATCTGTAAGTCAGGTGCACGGGGAATATTCGCGTCAAAAGCTCTTATTGATCTTGGCTATCCCAGCGTAACCAATGTTGTTGGTGGCATGGATGCCTGGATGGCGGAAGGCTATCCCGTAAAATAAGCAATTCTCTCCTTCTTTTTCCTTCTTCTGCTTTACCCGCTTCGGCGGGTTTTTTTATGGGAATTACGGTGTGCCCTTTTCCTCCAGGATATCCAGGAGTTCAAGCAGATTCTGGCGGGAGAGGCGGAGAGGCTGCATGGGTGATGCCGATCGTTTTTCCCGGGGGTTGTGCAGCCATGTTTCGAGATTTTCCCTGTTCCAGGGGCGCTGATCCCGTGCGGTGTGCGGGTAATAATCTGTCAGCAGGCCGGAAAGATCCGGTGCCACTTCGCCACTGCCGAGGCTGCCCCGTATGGCTGTCAGTACGCGGTGGCAGCTGCCACAGTGCTTTGTGAAAACATCATCCCTGTGGGTGCTCGGATCATCAAAGTAGATGACCTGGGGAACTTCTCCCTGGCTGGGGGGTGTGGCACCCAGGGATGAGGCGTAAAGGGCGTTAACGATACTTATAATCATTGACTCCCGCAGATGAAACTGAGGCATGGAGGTGACCGGTGAGGCTATGGCCAGGGCCAGGGTGCCGGGAGCGTTTGCCATGGCGCTGCGATCAAGGTTGCTGGCCAGGGCGTTTCCCCGCCCGCCTATCGTATGGCAGCGACGGCACGCGAAGGAATCTATGGCCTGATTTCCCATTTCAACTTCCTGGGAGCGATCGAGGTTGAACCGGGCATAGGCTGCCGGGATGATTCCAGCGTGGGCAATCTGCTTGCGCGAAGAGCGGGGATCACCACGGTGGCAGTCGGTACAGCTGGTCAGGTGCTGGGAGTGGGGTGTGTGGCAGCTCATGCAGCGTGGCTGAACTGCTGCAGCATCTGTCGTCAGGATAACGCTTCCCAGCAGCACTCCAATCAGAATGGCAGAACGAAGGACCAATTTTCCCCCCGAAAGTAAAGTGCTATGACCGTCAGCACAAGAATACCGGCAAAGCTGATCAGTGTAATGGAATTGATGATTCCCTGATCCCTGGAAAACCACTGGGCTTTTTCTGCCGGGCGGGTGCGTGGGAGCCAGGGAAGCATGCCGAAAAAGACTCCCAGGGCGATGATCAGGTAAATAAAGGCGTTGGAATAGCTCACCAGTTCCTGCATCCACAGCAGAAACCAGCCGGAGTGCGCTGGGTTGGGCACCTCTGACATATCAGCCGCTTCCTGCAGTGGCGCGGGGATCAGGAGAGCCAGGGTTACCAGAAATACGCAGGCTGCGCCCATGGCCCTCAGAATCAATTGGAAAAAAGTAGGTGAGCTCTTGATATATTCGTGCTTCATAGGTATGGCAGCAGTCCTTTGTCTTTGCGGATACGATAAAAGTGCAGGGCGCACAGAATGATCATCAGCACGGGCAGTACGACAATATGCAGCGCGTAAAAACGAAGAATTGAGAGGGTTCCACCAATACCATCGGGAAGCAGGAAGTCGCGGACATAGCCTCCTCCGGGCACAATGGCCACCAGCTCCATTCCCGTCTGCGTTGCCCAGAGAGCCAGCTGATCCATGGGCAGCAGGTATCCCGTATAGGCGGCAAACAGTGCCAGGCAGAGAAGCGCGAACCCGATCAGCCAGTTCATCTGGCGAGGCGGGCGATAGGCACCTGTCAGAATCACACGCAGGGTGTGCAGGAAGATCAGAATCAGCAGGGCGTGGGAGCTCATGCGGTGGAGGCTGCGGATGAATTTACCGCCGCTCACATGTTCCTCCAGGAAAAGAATCGACGCGTAGGCGCCCTCACTGGTGGGCTGATAGTAAAAAACAAGCAGAAATCCACTGAAAAGAAGCATCAGAAAGGACGTCAGTGCCAGGCCACCCAGGCAGAAAGTATACTGAATCCGCAGGTTTTTTCTGATGACGACTCGCGGAAAAAGATGTACCAGGAAATCTTTGAGGGGTTCATGTACTTTCATTGGCTGACAGTCCAGTGTTGCGCGTCGCGGGAGACATGGAGCTGACGCAGTGGGCGCTCCGCTGGCCCCTGCAGTACATTTCCGGATCGATCAAAACGGCTTCCATGGCAAGGGCAGACAATCTCTGATGGGGTCACCGTCAGTGTGCAGCCCAAGTGAGTACAGGTGAGATCAAGAGCGTACACCTGGTCAGCCTGATTGCGGATCAGGGCGACCCGCGATTCCCGGTAGACCAGAGCCCCACCGGCGGGAACTGGCTCGTAATCAACATGAAGGCGCACATCCTGACGGGCGATATTTGGGCGCAGAAAGCGTACAATACCGCCAAGCGTCAGCAGGCCAAGGGCTAGTGTGAGAAATCGTCGACGTTTTCCAGAAATTGTTTCCATTTTTCCACATATGCTTTTGTGTAATTGCTGTCACGTCGTGACATCCTATCAAATCGCTGGCGCTCGTAGAAGGATCCGTTGACCATCACCTGATTCTCTTGCTGCCAGAATGAATCCAGTCCCAGGCCATCAGCTGCCGGCAGGTAAATGCGGTCTTCCGGGCTCTCCAGCAGAAACCGGCGTGGACTGTTATGACAGGCGTCACACATGGGAGTTCCCCGCTGAACCGTATGGGGGAAAAACGCCTTCCACTCTGCTGCCAGTAGCCGGTTTTCTTCGCCGACGACCTCTTCTGCTTTGATATCGCTGAAGTAGGCCAGAAACTGTGGGCGGATCGGACTGACAAGACCGCGCTGATTTATGCCGAGCGGAGGCAGATCCTGCCTTTTCAGGTAAGCGCTCCGGATATAATTTTCGGCGGTATTTCCGGTTCGGACGTGGAAGTACTCCTGAAAAGGGCTTTGCGTAAAGCGAACAAAAAAGGTTCCGTATTCCTGAGCGCCCCAGCCCGAGTGGCAGGCATAGCACTCGAGCCTTTCCATGTGGGCAGGTATTCCGTGTTCGATAATTTTCGGGTCGGGTGTGTGGCAGTCGCGACAGTATTTCGCGCTGCTTTTTCCGGCAGCCAGGCTCGGCATGCTGTGGCAGTCACCGCAGGACATTCCGGCGCGCTGATGCACATCAGGCCGCATTTTCAGATATTTCTCCCCCTGAATATCGGCACCCCGCTGATAGCGCAGGGCATCCTCGCGCGGGGCATAGCCGTAGTAATCGGCTCCAACATAATATCCCCGATGACAGGAGTGGCAACTCAGTGTGGCGGGCCTGGTCAACCGATGGGTCTGGCGTTCGAAACCATGGCAGTCAAAGCAACTCTGTACATGGCACCCTTTGCAGTTTATCTGAAAAAAATCAGGATCTGCCTTTCCCCAGCTGCGCTCAACGAAAGCCTTTTCCTTATGGCGCGTTGCCATGGGGCCCTGAAAAATCCCGACAGTGCCCTCATGGCACGCCTGGCAGCGGTGCTGAATAAGGGATGGCACCCCAGCCTGATGGTGCTCGTCAAAGGTGCCGTGGCACGCGGAGCAGGAGACCTCCGCATGAGCTCCCGTGACATGGTTCTGGTGGCAGTCCAGGCAGTTTTTGTCAGTGGCTGCCGGAAGCGGGGCGGGCATGAGCAGGACGATCAAGGCAACGAGAAAGTACACGGTAGTCAAGCTCCTTCTGGTATATCGGATCTTTGGGGTCGGTATGGCATATCAGGCACTGGTTGACAGCCCACATGCGCCGAATTTCCCGGGCGTTCAGGGGGCGTGAATTTTCACGGGTAATGGCCGAAAACGCTTCCAGCGTTCCCTCCTCCAGGGTCAGAAAGCCATCCAGAGGCTTGCGGTCAGATTTTTCACACAGCAGGGTTGGCGTGATGGAGTTCCCCTCAACCACATGCTGCCCAAAGCCGGCAAAAGCGGGATTTCCGTGGCACTCTTCGCAGCTGACAGCCTTGCTGCCGATGTTGTGGCCAAAGAAAGGGGCAAAGCGCAACCGCTGTTTTCCATCGTACACAGAGACATAACTGTCTTTCGAAAGGCTGCCATCTGCTTCTACGACCGTCACAAATGTCTGGCAACCCGGCGTGACCGGAGATATTCTGCCATGCTGATTCAATGCCAGGGGGAAGGGGTAGAGGGTGCGGTAGTCCTCGGTTTCGCTGAAGGCGCCAGGAGTATTGCGGCCTTTGATAAAATCCCTTCCCTGCTCACGCAGGTCATACTGGGTGTGGCACCCATAGCACTGCGCGACACTTCGTGAGTGGCAGCTGTAGCACTCCAGGCGTTCGTGGCCGGCGATGGTATGCTCTGGTGTCTGGGTGATCACCTTGCTTTCGTGGCGTTCACCGGTGCGCTTACTGACGAGCCAGACAGCTCCATCCTCATAAAACACATTGGAATATTTTCGCCCTTTGGAGGTCAGGATCATCTTGTCGCCCATTTTTACCTGGCGCTGGTAGTGCTGCGATTCCCGCACTGCTTCTGAGTGCTCGCGGGCTACTTCCGCGTAGGCGGGCTTCCTGTCTGCGCTGCCATGGCAGTCTTCACACCGGATTTCCACCTGTTCATACATGTTTTCATAGGCGTAGCCGTCACCCATAATATCCCGTGATGTGTGGCAGTCGATACACTCAAGGCCCCGTTTGTGGTGTATATCCGGGGCAATGGACGTCGCGTTGCGTATGCCGCTTATCAGCTCCGGGCCGGGATACCCCTGATTGGTGGGAACAAGGCTGTTGTTGCCGTCATTCTGACCTTCATAACTCATGGCAATTCGTCCGCTGCGGTTGTGGCAGCGGAAGCAGACACGATTCTCTGGCAGCACCTGCATGGCATGGGTCTCGGAGTAAGGCCACTTGCCTTGCAGGTGCCGGTCACCGCCCTGGTAGGTGGCATTGTCATTATAGGGAAAGTGGCAGGCCGCGCATCCGGCAGCATGGCTTGCCGACCACGACTGGTTGGACTCAATGCCGACGTGGCACAGGGCGCAGAACTTGCGGTACAGCTCACCGGACAGGTGATCAAGCTTTTCCACACCCTCCAGTACCAGCTCCGTACCATCGGCGCCATAGGTTTTCAGTGGCTTGCTGGCATAGAGTTTGCCGTCTTCTCCCTCCCAGGTAAGCTGAATGTTTTTGATCATTCCCGTTGCCGTGTTCATCAGGCTCGACTGCACCCGTTGCAGTTGATAGGTATGACAGCTGCCGCACGTCCTCTCCCAGTATTGCGGCGATGAGGGATTTTTGGGGCCATACATGGACCAGTGGGCAATATTTTCATCCATGGTGTCCGGGTCGCCGCCATGGCATTGGGTGCAGTCATGATGGCTGGGGGAGACCTGTTCCAGGCCCTGATGGCACTGCACGCACCCTGACGCTTTGGGCTCAGATGGGGAAAGCTGGCAGCCTGCTATCATGAGTACCAGAGCCATGAGTATGGGAAAGAGAAAGTTCATCGGACATCCAGACAGAGAAAATACGGGAAAATGTCACACGGAGCAAAGTATAGCAATGAGGGCGTCCCGTGTCATGTCATTCACAAGGCAAAGGCGAGGAATCTGCACAAGAAAAAAGCGGGGCTGTTTCCAGCCCCGCAGAAAGCTGCTCAGCAGCCCATCAGCATATCCTGCCCACGCCGTGGTGGAGTTGCTTTTTTCTCCTCGGACTTGATTTCGACCGTGTCGCCTTTTGACAGGTCGGAAGCTTTGCCCTTGTTGATCTCGATGGTCACGGTTTTCCCCTTCACATCGACCACTTTGCCCTGAAGTTCAGCGGAAACTGCCATTCCAGCGGCATAGAGTGCGATTATGGATACCAGAAAAACAATTGAAATTCTTTTGGCCATCATTCTGTGCTCCTTATTCGGTGGTATTTTAGAACATCAGCTGAAGCTGAGCGGTGAGGGTGGAAAAGTTCTCCGTGGTAACTCCGCCGAAGGTGCCTTCCTGATCGAAGTCAACCTTTGAGTACTCAAGAGTCAGTTTCAGATCCTGCCCACGCAGATAGTAATTCACGCCGACACTGTTCCAGTCAACTTCCTGGCCAATAACGCCATTCAGGCTGGCAAACGACCAGTTTTCACTGCGGGCGAAGAACTGCAGGGGCAGATTGGGCAGCATATAACCGGCCTTGATGTATCCACCGTTCTTTTCGCCGTTCAGGCCGATTGTGGCAGGATCGGGGTTGGCACCCTGGTAGGCGTCATCCAGATCGTAATCCACGTAGGCCGCGGAAACCGTGAATGTCCCCACGTCTTCCACCGGGTACTCAAAGAACAGATCCACCGTCCAGGCGCGGTAGTCAACCGGGTCGCTGCTGCCAGCCACATCAGCGTAGGCCACCTCGTCTTCCATCTGGTAGGCCGCGCCAATGGTCAGAACGCGGCGTTCACCCAGGTAGGTGCCCTTGTAGCCATATCCTGCTTCAGGATCCAGAAGGGAAACGTGGGCACGGGCACTATAGCGGAAGTTGGAATTGGGCGCTGACTCAGCGTCATTGCGGCCGTTCATGACATCAAAGCGGTACTGGAACATATTGTCTGCCAGATTTCCCCACACCGCCACGCCCTTGTCACGGGTGCCGCTGCTGGCCAGGGGAGCGCGCAGCATAGCGGAGCGATCAAGGGTCAGAGGCTCTTCACATGACTCCAGGTTTTCGCGGGTCAGGTTGTACTTGAATTTCCCCACCCATACATTCAGGCTGGGGCTCTGACGAAAGCGCATGACGGCATCCAGGATGCGGAAATCCGAATTGTTGCCGTCGCTGACGTTCATGGGAGTGATATTGTTGTCTTCGTTGAACTCGGTCTGCACATAGAGGCTGAAATTGCTTCCGTAGGCTCCCATCAGGGCCAGGCGGTTGCGGCGGAAGTTGAATTCACTGGTATTGCCCGTCCCGTCAGAGCCGGAACCGGTATCGCGGAGATTCATCTGGAACTGGGCCTTGTAGTCGAGTTTCATCAGCCCCTGATCCTCAGGTCCGAAGGACCAGATCGGGCCGGCCAGAGCCGGTGTTGCCAGCATCGACAAGCCAGCCATAAGGGACGCGGATTTTGCTATTTTCACGAGGCTACCTCCTAGGTAAATCGATGGTTCTCAATATCGTTGTTCAATCAGCAGCCGGAAGGAGCTCCGCCACCAACACTGCTGGGGGGTGTCGTGGTTTGTCTTGGGGTAAGCATATACTCCCAGTCCTCATTCTCAATCTGATTGGCACGGGGATCATCAATGGTGAGGTACAGGGTGTTGAGTTTTGGATCAATTATGTCAGTTGCTGTTGTACCTGCCGTATCTACGGAGCGGGGGTTGGTGTCCCAGGCGGTATTGGGAATAACGCCTCCCTCACCGACACCTGTTTTGATGCCACGGTAGGCATTCCACTGGCTTGCAGAACCGTCATAAATAGCGGCAGGCCAGCCGAGAATGGCGTCCAGGGCAAAGAAACTGGGTGCACAACTGGTGGCTGAGACACAGTGGGTAATGGTTACCAGGTTGGAGTTTATGTCATTGGTCTCCAGCAGGGTTACCAGCTCCTCGGCGGTCTTGAACCTGCGCAGCCCGTCTTCTTCTTTTGAGAACTCAGCATGGGGGATACCCGTAGCGTGCAGAATAATGTGTGCGCCAGGAGCCGCCTGCTGAATGATATTGATGGTACGCGTGGTCGTGGCGTCCATGCTGGCGAGATTGGCATCCACCGCCTGCAGCATCTCACCGATGGAGTAGCGGAGGCCATCCTGCAGGGCGCCGTTGTCTCGTACGCTGAAACTGGAGGTGCGTGGCTCAGGCTTCACATAAACATCCATGCCGTAGGTTGCAATATCCCAGCTGTTATCGGCGATGGACGCTTCCCAGGCGGCGTTCCCGCCATTAAGGAGCTTGATGCGTTCTTTGGGGAAGCCCCAGTAGCGCAGGTGGAAGTAGGCGCGGGAAACCCGGTATAAGTCAGCTGCACCAGTGCCCACAAAGGTCAGCACGATGGTGGAGTTGCCGTTGACGCCAGCTGGCTGCAGAATCGCATCCATAGTTTCGCCAGTGGCGGTCATGGTACCGTTAAATGCCAGGCCTTCCAGGCGGTTGGCGTTCAGGAGACCCTGATCCCAGAGGTAGGCGCCAGGGATGCTGGGGCTGTCATCGTATGCAGTGTCAGGACTTACCTGCAGAATGACCACATTTTCACTGTGGGCAGCGGCATTCACCAGCCCCTGATCCATCCAGGACTTCAGGGTCGCTGGTTCGATAAGCGGAGTCGGGGTGAGCGTCAGCGCCTGCTTGGTATGGTTTGTGTAGCTGTCGGAGCCACTGCAGCCGACGATCAGCAGGCCTGTTGCCAGGATCATGGCCAGCAGCAGAACCAGTTTACTCTGCTTCAATGGGGTGAAAAACATTTTCAT
This sequence comes from Desulfurispirillum indicum S5, assembly GCF_000177635.2. Lineage (NCBI taxonomy): Bacteria > Pseudomonadati > Chrysiogenota > Chrysiogenia > Chrysiogenales > Chrysiogenaceae > Desulfurispirillum > Desulfurispirillum indicum. The sequence continues at coordinate 2,903,862 of NC_014836.1, read as the reverse complement.
GATACCTCCATCCTTCTTCATAGTGTTTGTCTCTCCATGGGTGCTGTGCACCGGTAAACGGGTGAATATGCCTCCTTCTTGAGTGTCGGGAACGTGCTGAATGGTTTGCAACCATCACGTGAAATGTTTCCCAAATTAATACTATGCAAGAATTGCCATATTGTCAAGAAGAAGTATGCATAAAAGGCCATAATGAAATATACCTGTTATATGGAGAAGTGGAAGGTAATGCGCATGAGATTTTCAATATAAAGCATTGTAAGATAGGCGCATGAGTTTTAATGGCGAAAACGCCATATATATTTAAGCTCTTTGAAGAAAATATGTTTAATGGAGCTGGTGAGCTTTTTTCGGTGCCTCCCCGTCAAGGAGTGTGCAAGCTCCAAGTGGTATAGTAACGCATCAGTCAGCCTCTTGATGTCCTTGATGTTTCGGAGTAAAGCTATGGCAGATGCCCGTTGGCATACGTATTTCTCAAAGGTGCATTATGCTGCTCTATAGTATGACGGTGTTGTGTGTTCTCATCAGCGCCATCGTCAATTTTTCCCGCACCCGCGAGGGTATTGTCAAAGGCGGCAGAATGTTTGCCAATCTCCTGCCGCCGCTGCTGGCCATACTGGCTCCTCTTGCGATAGCACTCAGTCTGCTTGACCCCGCTTCCATCGAAAGGTGGCTTGGGCAGACTTCCGGCCTGGTAGCCTACCTTGGAGCCGCCCTGCTGGGAGCGGTGGTCATGATGCCTGGCTTTGTAGCTTTTCCCATCGCCGCGCTCCTGCTGAACAATGGCGTTGCCTATCCCATTATCGCCGTCTTCGTCACGTCACTGATGATGGTGGGGGTGGTGACTCTCCCCCTGGAGCGGCAGTACTTTGGCTGGCGCATAGCCCTGGCCCGCAATGGTCTGAGCTTTGTGGGTTCCCTGGTGATCGGGGTGCTCATGTGGCTGCTGTGGGGGATGCTATGAGCGCCTACCTGGCACAGCATCGCCGCAGCCTTGGGGTGATTTTGCTTTTTATCCTGGGCGTTGGGCTCTCCCATCTGCTGGACTGGAATTCCGGAGTGCAGATTGGGCTGAGTTTTGGCGACTCCCTGCTGGAGGTCCTCTCCGTGCTGCCGGCTGTCTTTATTCTCATCGGACTGATGGATGTGTGGATTCCCCGGGATTTTGTCCAGCGCCACACCGGGCAGGACGCCGGGCTCATCTCCATGCTGTGGATGGTGCTGCTGGCCATGTTCCAGGCCGGACCCCTCTATGTGGCCTTTCCTATCGTCTATCTCATGTGGAAAAAGGGCACCAGTGTGCGCAATATCTTTGTGTATATCGGGGCCTTCTCCACCATGAAGCTGCCCATGCTGGGCTTTGAAATCACCTTTCTGGGGCTGCAGTTCACCATTGTGCGCTCCCTGGTGACCCTGCCAGTGTTTATTGTCATTGCCATTATCATGGATCGCTGGTTCCGCGAAAGCTTTACGGTGTTGGAGGGAGGGGGAAAGAAATAAATGTCAAATAGTGCGCGGGTTGTGGTTGAGCGAAACAGGGTATCAGTTATGAAGGCTTCCCGAAATAGCATGCCATATTTTCAATTTCAGCTCCTCGCTGTCGGATTCCTCGGCCAGATGGGCTGCAATGAGCTCCCTCAGGAGTTCTTTGCCAATATTCCCGGCAGCCACGTGGTAGCTGATATTCTCCATTTCTCGGATAAAGCTGCTGGCACAATACAAGTAGCCGTTTAACAACAACATCTGCGCAGAGAGGGTTATGGCAATGCGTTTGTTCCCATCCTGAAAACAGTGGAACTTGCAGGCGCAAAAGAACAGGTGGGTGAGCTTATCCTCGAATGTTGGGTAGTAGTCATCGTTCTGGATATTCTGAAGCACACTGTCCAGCTTGCCAAGCTCCAGGTGCCCAAGGGTTCCACCACCACTCACTTCAACTGTTTTGGCATGGACCTCTATGGCCTGATCCAGCGTAAGATAGACCAATGCCATTAACCACGCTCTTTCAGGCGCTTCATGACATCTCTGGACTCTTCCAGACGCTCGGACAGTTCCTTGCTTTTTTCACCCAGAAAGCGTTCGAACTCATCCCGCTGTACCGGAGTTACATATTCCTTGAGCTGCAGATGGAGAGCATCCCGGAAGGCCAGGTCACGGCTGGCCATCTTCGAACGCGCCTTTTCAATCAAGGGACGCCAGTGCGCCTGATTCGCAAAGTCGTTGAACAGGGCATCCACTTCGCCGACCGATAGCTTTCTGCCAACCTGGTCGGCTGCCTTACGTAGCGCATCCCCCAGACCACACTCATAGGATGCGATCAGATCCAGTACCTCGGAATACAAGGTATCCCGCACCTTGTCCTTTTGCCCCAGGCGCAGGATTTTACGGTACTCCTGTGCCTTTTCACGGAATATGCTGACATATATCCTGTCTGTGTAAATTGCATACTTGAAGTTGCCCATTGCCACGCAATCCATCAGGGCGTCGGTAAACTGCTTGCGATAGTTTTCCTCGATGAAGGCGGAGTGCAGGAACTCCTCATCCCGCTGGTTGATGTATTTGGTTCCACCACCAGTACGGTGATTGATGGTGTCTATCACAATGTCCAAAATAGCCTGGCGCAGCAGCTTTGCCCGCTCGCTTTCCGAAATAAGCATGGCAAGATTGAGAAAGGCTCGAAAATCGAAAACTCCCAGCTGAGGAGTCTTGGATATGTTCCCGAAATTCGTTTCGTGAACACCCAATGCGAGAATGGACTCCTTCAATGTTTTCAAACGGTTACCCTTGATGACCTCATAACCATTTTGCGCCAGTTCTTCAGTGTGGTGTTCCAGGTAATTTTCGATAGTACGAACAGTTACCTCAAAGAACTCCGCCACCTGCTCCTTGAGGACAACGTTTTTGCCTTCAAAGGGAATACCCTGAATACCCGCCGCTTTTTCAATTTCAGCCAAGGCATAAGGGTTGTTGAGGATGTTCTGTCGATCAATGGCGGAGCTGGTCAGGTCCTTGGCCATGTTCTCTCCTTGCACACTTGGATAATTCCTGGCTGTGGAATCGAGGCTGAACTCCAATTCATTCCTTTGGCACACAATAGTTCAGGGGGGGAGAAGCGGTCAAATCAATTTGCCTGTAGAGAGAGGCAGGCTGAACTGCTGATATCGGGTCATGTCAGCAGTTTTTTAATCTCTTCTGTGCACAGGAGTTTGCCGGTGGATTTCAGCTCACCGTCAATGGCGATTCCCGGGGCGATCATGATACCCATTCCGATGATTGCGTTTATATCGGTGATCTTTTCCAGTTCATAGTTGGCGTCGCTTTCCTCTATCAGGCTGCTGAAAAACCCTCATCTGCGGTGTTGCCCGCCGTCGCGCGTCATTGCAACGTACGGGGAGTACGCTTCATTCCACGCTCCGCGAGCGCCTTGCACCTGAGCATTTTTCAATTGCCTGCGTATTTTTAAGTATTTCAGCAAGCTGCTATGGCTCTGTGGGCGTTTTCCACTTGCTGGCGACACCTGGCGCAGCCAACCCCGAAGATCTGCAGTTTCTTCATGTACTCTCCTGAAGGTGTTGTTTTATAGTACAAGGTACGCTATGGGGAAAAGTTTGAAACTCCATTTCGCCCATGCAAGGAAACTCTGAAGAAGGAGTCACGTCATGAAATACCCTATGCTGTTTTTGCTTGTAACCCTGTTGTGCCTGGTGCCGGCTGTGCTGGCCGGTGAATTTCCGGAAAACATGATCCAGTTTGAGGTCAGCGCTGAAGGGGAGGTGGAAAACGACACCATCACCGTAATGCTGCGATATCAGACTCAGTCTGCCCAGCCCTCTGTGGCGGCCGATGAGGTGAATCGCACCATGGAGTGGATGCAGCGTCAGCTGGGCTCCTTTGCTGATGTCAAGAGCCGCCACCGTGGCTACCGCACCACTCCCCTGCCCCAGAGTGCTGAACAGCGGGGCCGCGAACCGATCATCTGGCAGGTGCAGCAGGAGGTGGAGCTGCGCTCCACAAATATCGTTCAGATGCAGCAGGCCATTGCGCGCCTGCAGGAGAGGCTGGCGGTGACTTCCGTGGTATTTTCTCCCTCACCTCAGTTACATGACCGGCAAAGCGATGCGTTGACCCGTCAGGCGTTGCAGAAGTTTCGCCAGCAGGCGGAGCTGATTCGCAAGGAACTGGGGGCCAGGAGCTATCGCCTGGGTCAGCTGCACGTGAACAGTTACAGCCAGGAGCCTCCCCGCGATATGTTCCTGCAGCGCAGCAGCGCGGAGGTGAGCACCATGTCCATCGCGCCGCCGGCCATGGAATCTGGCAGCAGCCGCATTCAGGTGCGGGTGGGGGGGAGCATTTTCCTCGACTTCTAGCAGCCTGCTAGCAGGAGTCACCCTTCGTCACCTGACGAAGCGGGGAATTCTATGTGGAAGCACGCGCCACCGTTACGGTTTTCGACGCTGATCGTTCCCTTCAGTCGCTCCTGCACCAGCATGCGGGCGATATAGAGCCCAATCCCCATTCCGTCTGTTTTGCCGCTTACAGAGGGCTCGAATATTTTCCCCTGTAAGTGGGAAGCGATCCCGCCGCCATTATCGGCAACAGACAAGGCAACCCGCCCATTGGCGCACCTGAGGGTCACCTGGATGCGAGGCTCGTCTACCCGACGCAGCTGAAAGGTATCCAGGGCGTTCTCCATCAGCACCATGGTGGCATGGACCAGTGCTGTGGGGTGGCTTACGACCTGGCATGGCTTGTCCGGAAAGGTGTAGTGGACATCAACGCCCTGCTGTAACAGTCTTTCATGAAGGATTGCCAGCACATGCTTGATCATGGTGTGGGGGAAAAAGGCCTCACAGTTTGTATTGGCGGAATAAAAGCTGCGGAAGTCTTCAATGGTTCCGCCCATGGTGGCCAGGCACTGGTGCATGTACTCAAGCACCTGATTGATGCGCTGATCATGGGAGGTGGATTCACCCTTTGCTTCCTGGTATACCTCCAGTTCACTCACCAACGCGCCTATGCGTGCCAGGGGCGAGCGCCACTGGTGGGCCACCATCCCCACTGAGCGTCCCACGCTTGCAAAACGGGACTGTTCCACCAGAAGCTGGCGCTGCATTTCGTGCTCACGGTGCTGGTCACGGGCCTGCTTGGCAATGGCCAGGGAGAGCATGGTGACCAACAGGGTCTGACCAACGGGTATGGACCAGAACACCAGCTTAAGGTTACTGATCAGGCCGTATTGGGCCAGGAAGATAATACCGGCCAGGAGGACAATAAAGAGCACCTGCCCCATCAGGAAGAACCAGCCACCGCTGACTCCTCGCCTGACAGCCAGCACGCCCGCTGCCACTAAACCCGCATAGCTAAGAAGCAGTAGTGGCTGCATTATGATGTTCTGGCTGGCGTATATCCACGGGTACCAGGGTGCTGCCACAAATAGAAGGATCGCCAGGCTCGTCAGTATCGCCATAAGTTTTATGCACTTGTCCATCGTGGGCATGGTGCGACGGGTTTCCAGGAAGTAAATGCAAAGCAGCAGCAAAAAGAGAATTGATCCAAGGCCCATCAGCCAGTTGCTGTAAAACCAGATCGGTGCCGGTATCCCCAGGGAAATAATGCGCGCAACCCCGCTGTAGCCCATCATAAACCCAAAGGCACAAAAGCAGTAGCCCAGATAGAACAGGATACTGCCGCGTCGCATCATTAGTCCACTCATCAGGCTGTATATCGCCAAAGCCGCCAGCAGGCCAAAGTACAGGCCCCACTTGAACAGCTCAATCACCTGCTCGCGGGAGTAGTCCGCCGGGGAAGCCACCCGCCAGTCAGTCTCAATGGCTCCCCGCGTTTCCAGGCGGGTCAGCAGGGTATAGGTCTGGCCCGGCTCAACAGAAAGCAGCAGGTGGCCAAACTGACTGGCCTGATGCTGGTTCCGCTGATCAGAGAAGTAACCCAGGTTTCTACGGAACTCAAAACCATGCTCTGCCTCCACAAACACATCAATATGGTTGACGAATGGACGCTGGTTATATAGCACCAGTTCCTGCGCCCTGGGGTGGGAGTTGGTAATGTTCAGGCGCGTCCAGATGGGATAACTCAGATAGCCAAGATTGCTGCGTTCCAGGGGAAGCCACTCCTGGCTCTCCCTGGCTGAGGCGTAGGTATGAATGTGTTGGGGATCGGGCAGATATTCGATATGGGACAGGAGGGATGGGGTCAGGTCACGGTTGGCAGCATCAAAGGCAACCATCTGCCCATTGGCTGCAGAGAGCCACAGCAGCAGGGAAGTGCCCAGAGCCGCCAGCAGGCGTACGCGCCAGTGCCTGTGGTTAAGCACGGCTCACCAATACTTTTCCGGCAAGCGGGTTTTGCCACATGTCAGCGTCCTCCATCAGTAAATGGCAAATCAGCTACAGTTAAAAATAATAACCATTGCGCGATACAAATTGCAACTTTTTGTGCAGACTATTTCCCTGTTTATGGCTCAACCGGTTTGCCCGCTCGCTCTTAACGCACTACTGAAGTTTCATTCATCCGCACCTGCGTTGCCTTTGCGACCATCTTCCCCTCTGTTTTCAGGTTTTACATTTTTTTTACATTCCGCTGATAGTTCCATGACACCGGGATCGTATCCTCTCTGCAGTTTTAATTGCACAAACGCATGGAAAAAACGCAAGGAGAAGATGCATGAAAGTCAAAGGCGTAATGAAAGGACTGGCCACCCTGCTGGTATCGGCAAGCGTACTGGCCGTCACCGCCACAGCAGATGTCGATCCCAAGCTTCCTACCTACAAGGAAACCCGTGGTGTTTCCGGTAACCTGTCCAGTATTGGTTCCGACACCCTCAACAATCTGATGACTCTGTGGGCTGAGGAGTTCCAGGGCTTCTACCCCAACGTTAACATCCAGATTCAGGGTGCCGGTACTTCCACCGCTCCTCCTGCTCTGACAGAGGGAACTTCCAACTTCGGTCCCATGAGCCGTGGCATGCGCGACACGGAAAAGGCAGCCTTTGAGCAGCGTCATGGATATCCCCCCGTACTGGTACCTGTGGCCATCGACATGGTTGCGGTGTTTGTCAACAAGGACAACCCCATCCAGGGCCTGTCTATTCCCCAGATTGACGCCATTTTCTCTTCCACCCGTCGCTGCGGACTGGGCAATGACATCAACCGCTGGGGCCAGGTTGGCCTGACCGGTGCCTGGGCCAACCGTGACATCACCCTGTACAGCCGTAACGCCGTTTCCGGTACCTATGGCTTCTTCCGTCAGCACGCCATGTGTGATGGTGACTTCAAGGACAGCATCAACGAGCAGCCTGGCTCCTCTTCTGTTGTTCAGGGTGTCACTGAGTCCCTGAATGGCATTGGCTACTCCGGTATTGGCTACCGCACTTCCGGTGTACGCGTGGTTCCCCTTGCCCGTGAGCATGGCGGAAAATTTGCTGAAGCCACTGCCGAGAATGCTGCCAGCGGCGATTACCCCTTGGCCCGCTACCTGTACCTGGCTGTAAACAAGCACCCCAACCGTCCCCTGCCTCCCATGGAGCGTGAGTTCCTGAAGATGGTTCTCTCCAAGCAGGGTCAGGACGTGGTAAACCGCGATGGCTTTGTGCCCCTGCCCGAGTCAGTGGCTGGCAAAATCCGCAAAGATCTTGGCCTTGACTGATAGCGTCTGACGTCTCTTGCCCCCCCAGAGCCGTTGCGGGAGACCGCAACGGCTTGTGGTGCGTGAGGGGCAGGCACCTTGTTTTTCTCCTTGCAAATATAGAACTGGTTGAGGGAGTAACCTTCCATGACAACACGAACAGCCAACGGGTCATCTATTCTGCCCAGTCCCGAGCGGCGGGAGAAGTTGCGTAAGTGGCGCGGCTTCAAGGACCACGGCACCAAGTACGGGGTCGCCTTTGGTGGCTTCAGCGTTATCGGAGCTCTGGCTCTGATTTTTATTTTTCTGTTTATCGAGGTTCTGCCCATCTTCCGGCCGGCGACTATGGAGTTCAAGGCCCAGCACAGTGTGGCAGCCACAAGTGGCGCGGAAGTGCTGCTCACATCGGTGGACCGTTATCTGGAAGTGGGGGTGAGTTTTGATCGCTCCGGCCGGGTGCTGTTTTTTGAACCCTACGAAGGTCGGACTCTCCTGGATGAACAGGTCTCCTTTGGCGCCGGGGAACAGGTCACCAGCTTTGCCCATGCCGAGGAGCGCACCGGTCTGGTGGCCTTTGGTCTGGATAATGGCAAGGCGCTGGTGGTGAGCCACGCCTACGACCTTTCCTACCCCGATGATGTGCGCCTGGTCACCCCCAAGCTGGAATATGTGCTGGGGGAAGAGGCGGTAGTGGTGGATGCCCAGGGGCAACCCCTGGAGGCTCTGGCCATTCAGCGCGGGCCGCGGGGCTACATTGTGGCGGGTTCCACGGCTGATGGCCGCCTGCTGCTGGTGGTCTACGGTACCCAGACCCACTTTATGACGGGAGCGGTGACGGTGACCCGCACAGCCTATGAACTGGAAAACCCCGGAAGTACCATTCAGCGTATTCTCCTTGATAATATGATGCAGGCCATGTACGTGGCCGATGACCGTGGCCATGTCCATTACTATGACATCAGCACCCCCTCCAGCGCCCACCTGGTCAACAGCACTCGCGTGGTGGCCGAGGGGCAGACCATCAGCTCTCTCGCTTTTCTGTTGGGCACCGTGTCCATAGTGGTGGGCAGCAGCGATGGCAGCGTGGCCCAGTGGTTTCTGATGCGCGACGAGGAAAACATCCGCAACCTGACCCATATCCGGGAATTTGACTCCCACAGCGCCCCCATTACTGCCATTACGGCGGAGCATGCCCGCAAGGGATTTGTCACCGGCGATGCCAGCGGAGTGATAAAAGTGCACTATGGCACCTCGTCCCGCACCCTGCTGGCGGAGAAAATCTTTGATGGGAATCCGGTGCAGGCCATGGGTCTGGCACCCCGCAACAACGGCTTCATTGCCGCCGATGACCGCAACCAGCTGCGTTTTTACGAGCTGCGCAACCCCCATCCTCAGGTTTCCTGGGCGGCCCTGTGGGAAAAGGTCATGTACGAAGGGCGCAGCGAAGCTGATTTTGTCTGGCAGTCCTCATCGGCCACCGACGAATTTGAGTCCAAGTTCAGCCTGGTGCCCATGACCGTGGGAACCATCAAGGCGGCCTTCTACGCCATGCTTTTTGCGGTTCCCCTGGCGGTGATGGGCGCCATCTATACCGCCTACTTCATGAGTCCCAAGATGCGCGGGCTGGTCAAGCCCATCATTGAGATCATGGAAGCCCTGCCCACCGTTATTCTCGGCTTCCTGGCCGGTTTGTGGCTGGCACCCTTTGTGGAAAACAACCTGCCCTCGGTGTTCAGCGTCCTGCTGCTGATGCCCCTGGGTATGATCGCCTTTGCCTATCTGTGGACCAAGGTCCGCCCCCGTCTCATGCACATCGTGCCCGATGGCTGGGAGAGTGCCCTGCTGATCCCTGTGATCCTGGTAATCGGCTGGGCCTGTGTCACCGCCAGCCCCTTTATCGAGATATGGTTCTTCGATGGCAGCATGCGTCAGTGGTTCACGGAAAATGGCATCACCTATGACCAGCGCAACGCCCTGGTGGTAGGCATTGCCATGGGCTTTGCCGTCATCCCCACCATCTTCTCCATTGCCGAGGACGCCATCTTCACCGTGCCCAAGCACCTGACCCAGGGTTCCCTGGCCCTGGGGGCCACCCCCTGGCAGACCGTGACCAAAGTGGTTCTGCTGACCGCCAGCCCCGGCATCTTCTCGGCCATCATGATCGGCCTGGGTCGTGCCGTGGGTGAGACCATGATCGTGCTCATGGCCACGGGCAACAGTCCGGTGGTCAACTTCAATATCTTTGAAGGCATGCGTACCCTGTCAGCCAATATCGCGGTGGAAATGGCGGAGACGGCCGTGGGCAGCACCCACTACCGCATCCTCTACCTGTCGGCCCTGGTGCTCTTTGCCCTGACGTTTGTGGTGAACACCATCGCGGAGCTGGTAAGGCAGCGGCTGCGGAAGCGTTATGCTTCGCTGTAACAGGAGCATGGAAATGAATAACTCTACAGAGGCAGGCAGCAGCCTGCGGCAGGTGAGAATATGAGAAAATGGTTTAATTCGGGAACCCCCTGGATCTGGCTGAACGCCGGAGCCGTCACCATCAGCCTGGTGATGGTGCTGGGGCTGTTGGGACTGATCGCCGTGCGCGGTCTCTCTCACTTCTGGCCCGCCACGGTCTATGAAATCACCTACGACCACCCCGACCAGGGCATTGTACAGGTTATCGGCGAACTGAGCCGCTCCGAGACCCAGACGGCCACCCGCATACGCGAAGCGGGCCACTATGTCCCCGAGGAGCTGGATCTGGTGGAGCGTCACCTGTTCAAGCAGGGCAACCGGGATCTGACCGGGCGCGATTTCCTGTGGTATCTGGATTTTCGTATCAAGGACTGGCAGATCCCCAAGGACCTGATGGTGCTGGAGCGCATGGAGTGGGGCAACTTCTATGGTCGTCTGATCAACGTGAAGGAGCGCGGTGAGATCGTTGCTTCCGGTGAAGAAGCCTGGGGCGAACTGCAGGAACGCCTCAAGCGCAGCCTGGCCCTGGCAGCTCAGATGAACCACCTGGAGCGCTACGACATCGGCAGCATCAACTTCCGCATCGAGCAGGTGCGCCTGGACCAGCGCCGCCTGGTGCTGCAGAAGGAGCGCTTTACGCCAGAGGAAATTTCCACGCGCCTGGCCGAGCTGGATGCCCAGCTTACCAGCCTGGATGACGAGTACAGCGTCCTCCACCGCGATCTGATGGCCCTGCGCCAGCAGGCCGCCCGGGACAGCATCACCGCCCTGGTCATGGATGGCAGTGAATTGGAGATTCCCCTGGCCCACATCGTGCGGGCCTATCGCCCCAACGCCATGGGTGTGTTCCAGAAAATGGGTCACTATGCTGCCGAGTTCAAAGACTTTGTCACCGGATATCCCCGCGAGGCCAACACCGAAGGAGGCATTCTGCCCGCCATATTTGGTACGGTCATGATGGTTATCGTCATGTCCATCGTGGTCACGCCCCTGGGCGTGCTGGCTGCTATCTACCTGCGCGAATACGCTAAGCAGGGACCCATCGTGCGTACCATCCGCATCGCCGTGAACAACCTGGCCGGGGTGCCGTCCATCGTCTTTGGCGTCTTTGGCCTGGGCTTCTTCGTCTACTTCCTGGGGGGCAATATCGACCGTCTCTTCTACCCCGAGGCTCTGCCCGCGCCCACCTTTGGTACGCCGGGTCTGATCTGGGCCTCTCTGACCCTGGCCCTGCTGACCCTGCCGGTGGTGATTGTCTCCACCGAAGAGGGTCTGACCCGCATCCCCAGCACCATCCGCAATGGCAGCCTGGCTCTGGGGGCCACCAAGTCGGAGACCCTGTGGAAGGTCATTGTCCCCCTTTCGGCCCCTGCCATGATGACGGGGCTGATTCTGGCCGTGGCCCGCGCCGCCGGAGAAGTGGCTCCCCTGATGCTGGTGGGCGTGGTCAAACTGGCCCCCAACCTGCCCATTGACGGGAACTTCCCCTATGTTCACCTGGAGCGCAAGTTCATGCACCTGGGCTTCCATATCTACGATGTGGGCTTCCAGAGCCCTAACGTGGAAGCGGCTCGGCCCCTGGTGTACGCCACGGCCCTGACCCTGGTGCTGATCATCGTGGTGCTGAACCTGACGGCCATTGCCATACGGAATCATCTGCGGGAGAAGTATCGCAGTGACAGCGACTAGCCCGGCGCTGGCAAGTGCCTTGTCAAAACAGGAAAGGCACTGCCTCTCGCCAAGCCGCAAAGACGCCAAGGCGGAAAATGCAGGTCAAGATCTTTCTTTGCGACTTTGCGGCTTGAGTGAGCGGAGCGAACGGGCGTGAGTCATGGTTTTGACTGCTGGAAAAAACCCTTGATTCACAACGAATGTCACTCTCCTGATGTTTTATCAGAACTCTGAATAAAGGACGGATACCATGACGGAAAAAGATAAAAACTTTACCCACAGTGGCATTGGAGCCGACTTCTTCGCCGGCAAGCCCGCTGATGCCACCAACCTCAAGGACGAAAAGATCTCCTTCGAGGTGAAGGACCTCAACCTCTTCTACGGCAGCGATCAGGCTCTGAAAAACATTAACCTGCAGATTCCCCGTTACCGGGTGACGGCGTTCATCGGCCCCAGTGGCTGCGGAAAGTCCACTCTGCTGCGCTGCTTCAATCGCATGAACGACCTTATTGATATCTGTCGCATCGAAGGGCAGATTCTGCTGGAGGGGCAGGATATTCACGACAAGAAGGTGGACGTGGTGGAGCTGCGCCGCAAGGTGGGCATGGTGTTCCAGAAGCCCAACCCTTTCCCAAAGTCCATTTATGAAAACATCGCCTATGGCCTGCGCCTGCAGGGAGTGCGTAACCGCTCCCAGCTGGACGAGGTGGTGGAGCAGTCCCTCAAGCGTGCCGCCCTGTGGGATGAGGTGAAAGATCGCCTCAAGGAGAACGCCTTCGGCCTCTCCGGTGGTCAGCAGCAGCGCCTGGTTATTGCCCGCGCCATTGCCATTCAGCCCGAGGTGATTCTGCTGGATGAGCCGGCTTCGGCCCTGGATCCCATCTCCACGGCCAAAATCGAGGAGCTGATCTACGAGCTGCGTAACGACTATACCATTGTCATCGTTACCCACAACATGCAGCAGGCGGCCCGCGTGTCCTACTATACGGCCTTTCTGCACATGGGAGAGCTGGTGGAGTTCGGCAACACCGCCGCCCTGTTCACCAATCCCAAGAAGAAGCAGACTGAGGATTATATTACCGGACGTTACGGATAGTCGGGCTGCTTCCTGAGCGGCATCTTTCCTCGCTCCCTGCCATCTCTTACTGACTTATGAAGGGGTATGACCCATGAATATCGACAAAAATATCCATCGCACCCATATTTCCAAGCAGTTTAACGAAAGCCTGGACAATATCATCAATGGCCTTCTGGACATGGGGAACCTGGCCCGCACCCAGCTGAAAAGTGCGGTGCAGGCGTTGCTGGAGGAGAACCGTGAACTGGCGGAAACGGTCAATGCCAATGACCGGGAAGTGGACGCCATGGAAGTGGCTATCGACAATGAGTGTACCGAGATCATCGTGCGACGCCAGCCAGCAGCTTCCGACCTGCGGCTGATTCTGGCTGTGGCGCGCTCCAGCCGCGATCTGGAACGTATTGGCGACGAGGCGGCCAAGGTGGCCCGCCGCGCCCTCTCCCTGATGGAAGAGGGGCGTCCGGTGGTGGGCTACTCGGAAGTGCGCCAGCTGGCAGATCTGGTACTCTCCATGCTGGACACGGCCCTGTTGGCCTTCAGCGACTTTGATGCGGACACGGCGCTGCGGGTCATGCACCAGGACAAGGATGTGGACGCGGAGTACAAGCGGGCCATGCGCTCACTGGTCATGCATATGATGGAAGATCCGCGCTGCATCTCCCAGACCCTCAATATCATCTGGATTCTGCGAGCCCTGGAACGTATTGGCGACCACGCCGAAAACATAGCAGAATATGTAATTTACCTTGCCAAGGGCATGGATGTACGGCATAAAAGCCTGAAGAAGATCGAGAAAGAACTGTCAAAACAGCAAAGCAAGAGCGACTCCCATGAAAAACCGTGACGATGCCTTCCTCACCCTCAAGTCCCTGATTGCAGACATGAGTACCCATACGGTCAGTATGATAGAGAATGCCATCAAGGCGCTGGTCACACGGGATTCCGTGCTGGCCCAGCAGGTGCTGGACTCGGACGATCAGATCAATAATCTGGATATCACCATTGATGATATCTGCATGAAAATCATGGCCCTCTACGAGCCAAAAGCCAAGGACCTGCGCCATATTCTGACCGTCTCGCGCATCATCAACGACCTGGAGCGCATTGCCGACCACTGCACCTCCATCTGTCGCGAGGTGATTCACCTCAACCAGGTTCCCCAGGTCAAGCCCTATATCGACATTCCCCGCATGGGAGAAGCGGCAGCCGACATGCTGCGCGGCGCCATCGACTGCTACTTCCACCGCGATACGGACAAGGCCCTGGAGGTCATCCAGCGCGATGACGCCGTGGATGAATTTCAGGCCCAGATCGTGCGGGAGCTGCTGACGTATATTCTGGAGGATGTGCGCAAGACGCAACCGGTCATCTGGCTGATCTTCATCACCCGCCGCATTGAGCGCATCGGCGACCACGCCAGCAATATTGCCGAGCAGGTGTACTTCATGGAAACGGGGAAGGTCATCCGCCATCGCAAATTTGTCCAGAATGGAAAGGATAACAGCCATGAACCGGATTCTGCTGATTGAGGACCAGGAAGAACTCAGGGAGCTGGTGGAATACAACCTGGTGCGCGACGGCCAGTTTCAGGTGGAGTCGGTGGACAACGCCAATGACGCCCTGATGATGCTGGAAGATATCGAGGTGGATCTGATTCTGCTGGATCTGATGCTGCCGGGGCTCAGTGGCCTTGAATTTCTGCGCATCCTCAAGAACTCGGTGGAACGCAGCGAAATCCCGGTCATCATCATCTCCGCCAAGAGCGGCGAGCAGGATATTGTCACGGGCCTGAGCCTGGGAGCAGACGACTACATCACCAAGCCCTTCAGCATGAAAGTCCTCAAGGCCAAGGTGGACGCAGTGCTGCGCCGGGCCTTGCACCATGATAACCGCACCGTCGCCTACGGCAGCATCTCCATTGATATGGAGACCCACAAAGCCTATGTGGATGGGAATGAAGTGGTGCTGACCATGAAGGAATTCGAGCTGCTGCATCTGTTCCTCAAGCGCCCCAAAAAGGTCTTCCACCGCAATCAGCTGCTCAGCTCCATCTGGGGATATGACTCCGAAGTATACACCCGTACTGTGGACGCCCATATATCCTCTTTGCGCAAGAAACTGGGGGACAAAGGCAAGATGATCCGCTCCATCCCCAAGGTCGGCTACGGAATGGATCTCTAGCAGGCTGCCGCCCCCCATCTGCGGCGTTGCCCGTCATCGCTCGTCACTGCAACGAGGGAGTACGCTTCACTCCTTGCTTTGCGGGCGCCTTGCACCTGTAGGTTTTTCAATTGCCTGCATGTTCACTGGAGGGAACTGACTTCTTCTGCCTCTCCCCCGTGTGTTGTCCCAGCCAGGACGCGCTGACTGGAACGCGGTAGACCCGCAGGGTTGACGCCACGATGGCGGCAACCGCAAACCAAAAGCCATGGATGGCGGTTGTTTGCGGTCCCCAGTTCCAGGCAAGCGGGCGGCTGAAAAGGACAACACTGGGGGTCGCTTTTGCGCTCCTTTTGGCGAGTCAAAAGGAGCAAAGAAACAAAATATGCCGTGCAACAGAAAACCGATTCGGTAGCTTCACGCTCAACCAAGCGTACCCGCGAATCTACTCCCTGTACGTCGCAGTGACGAGCGATGACGGGCAACGCAGCAGATGGGCCTCTTTGAGCAGCCTGCTGCCGGATCTCCAGAACAGGTGAGCAAACGATCCGGAAAAACGGGCGTTGGGGGGCGCGTTTTTGTGTACTTTTTGGTGCGCCAGGGTAAAAAGTACATAATATTCTATGCATCGAAAAATGAACCTGACCTTAGGTAGGAAAGTTACTCACCATGAGCTCATTCGCACGTGTATTCCTCATCATCGCCATTCCCATGGCCCTGGCCATTCTGCCGCTGGTGTACATAGCCAACGGCATCGTGATGGATGGTGCCCGCAAGAACCTCATGGAAGAGATGAAGACCAAGTGGGCTATCATGGCGGCTCTGGAAATACCCCAGGAGTACAACCGGGAATTTCACGACCGCCTGCGCGCCATGGCTCGCACCACCAGCCTGCGCATTACGCTTATTCATACCGATGGAAGCGTTACCTACGACTCCCATGTGGCAGCAGCTCAGATGGAGCAGATTGCCAACCACAGCCAGCGCCCCGAGGTGCTGGACGCCCTGGAACTGGGGGAGAGTTATTTCACGCGTATCAGCACCACCATCCACAAGGAGATGGTTTACTACGCCAAGCCCCTGGAGGATGGCCGTATTCTGCGCATCTCCTACCCCACCACCTATATCACCCGTCTGGAGCAGGATGCCCGCGAGCGCAGCCTGATCTTCCTGCTGATGCTGCTGGCCGCCACGGCGCTGGTTTCCGCCTATCTGGCTCGGAAAATCTCTTTGCCCATCCAGCGCCTGAGCTATATCGCCGAGGCGGTGGAATCGGGGCGCAGCTCCATCCACTTTCCCCACTTCCGCGACCCTACCATGGCCAAGATTTCCCACCTCATCGCCCGCATCTACCACGCCATGATCGCCAAGCAGGAGCGCCTGCGCGAAGAGCAGGAGAAGCTTGAGAATATCTTTGGTATCCTTGAGGAGGGAATTATCCTGGTGGATCGGGACAACACCATCCTGCACTCCAACCCCAAGTCCCAGGAGTTCCTGGGAGTTGAATTCCACGTGGGCAGCAACCTTCTGGGGGACATCCAGGACTTCCAGGTCATCAGCTTTCTGCGGGAGATCCTGGAGTCAGAAGAGAATAACCTGTGGGACAAGCGCCGCTTCCGCGACCGGGTGTACGAGGTGAATCTGCGGGTACTGGCCAAGGAGAAGCTCATCGCCTTCTTCGATGTCACCGAGGAAGACAAGTACGAACGCTACAAGACAGAACTGGTGGGGAATATCTCCCATGAACTGCGTACGCCCATCACCATGATCATGGGCTACGCCGAAACCCTGCTCAGCGACCCCGATCTGCCCACCGAAAGGCGTGAGCGCTTTCTGCGCATTATTTACAAAAGCTCTCACTCCCTCAGTGCCCTGATTGAAGATGTGCTGCAGCTCAACCGCCTGGAGCAAACCGGGCAGGAGTTCGCCATAGATGAACCCCTGCTGATGGAAGACGTCATCCTGACCCTACGGGAGCGCTTCGCCACCATTACCAGCAAGGTTATCCACTATGACGTGCCAGGAGGCATGCAGGTATGGTGCACCTACGAGCATGTTCTCAGCATCCTCTCCAATCTCATTGATAACGCCATGAAGTATTCCTCGGGAAGCACGATTCATGTGCGCGTCCATCAGAAACCGCCCCATCTGGTGCTGGAAGTGGAGGACGAAGGTCCGGCCATTCCCGCCAAAGAACGCGAACGCATCTTTGAGCGCTTCTATACCGTGTCCCAGTCCCGCAATCGGGCCAAGAGCGGCACGGGAGTCGGCCTTTCCATCGTCAAGCATATCGTGCACGCCTATGGCGGGCGCGTGGATATCAGCGAAAGTCGGCAACATGGCAATATTTTTACCGTCAGGTTGGTGGAAAAGCGGGAGAAGAGGTCTGAGATTTTGTGATGGGCAAGAGCGCACCGCGAATGAATGCACAATAGATGGGATAAAAAGGCGGTTACTGCGCTGTTGAAACGGCTGCTTCACACAATAAAAGACGATCCACTGTCCACGCGTGGCCATTTCCCATTCACGTCTATTGGCGTTCATTTGCGATAACTTCCGTGGCTTCTGCAACTTTCCGCTGTAAGCGATGTTCCTATCCGTGTATACTCAGGGAAATTGTCTGTGCGAGGGAATATGAAGCGCATCTATATCGTATCCGATGGAACGGGGCAGAGTGCGATCAACCTGATCAAGGCGGCGCTGGCCCAGTTTGATGAAAAGCATAAGACGGTGCTGACGGTGAATGCCAAGATCGACAGTCAGCAGAAGATGCTGCAGCTTCTGGAAGAGGCGCGCAGCGAGCAGGTGCTCGTGGCCTGTACCGTGGTAAAGAAGGATCTGCGCGAGTTTGCTGCGGCTTACTGCCGGGAACACTCCCTGCCATTTCTGGATATTATTGGTCCATCGCTGGATATGCTGAGCCAGTACATGGAGAGCGCTCCCCTGGAGAATCCCAATATCTTCCGCAAAGTGGACGACCGGTATTTCCGGCGTATTGAAGCCATGGAATATACTCTGGCCCACGATGATGGAAAGAATCTCGATGGCCTGGATAAGGCGGATATCGTGTTGCTGGGCCTTTCCCGCACTTCCAAGACGCCGACGTCCTTTGTGCTGGCCCAGCATGGCCACAAGGTGCTGAATATTCCGCTGATTCCCCAGGTTCCCCTGTCTGAGAAGCTCTTTGAAGTGGATCAGAACCGCATTGTCTGTCTGATCATGGACCCGGATGTCCTGCAGAAAGTGCGCAGCAAGCGTTTGCGGCACTATCGGGCCCAGAGCACGTACACCAATCTGGCGGATATTTTTGAGGAAGTGGAATTTGTCCATGAGCTGTGTCGGCGCAATCGGCAGTGGCATATTGTCAATACGACAAATAAATCGGTGGAAGAGACGGCCCGCGAGGTTATCCATGCGGTCTTCGGTCGTGATACCGAGCTGTGAGGAGTATTCGTCACTGAATCAGCAGTGTAACGATACCTATTCGCCCAAGGAATGAATTCATTCTGGGATTGGTACTTTCCCTATTTTGGTTGCTTGTTGCGCGGCATTTATCTATGATGATTTTTTGTAAAATTGTGTCTGGTTAATGAAGTACTTCAGATTGAAGGGGTTCCCATGGCTGAGCTCAGGAGCATACTGATTGTCGACGACAGCCGCTTTTCCCAGGCGCTGATAGAAAATCTGATCCTTGAGAAGCACCCTGATTGGATGGTGGAGAAGGCGGCCCATGGCGAGGACGCTCTGGCCAAGGCGGCCACTTCCGACTTTGACCTGATTACCATTGACTATAATATGCCGGGAATGAATGGTATCGAGCTGGTGGAAAAGCTGCGTCAGGCCGGGTGCCAGGCGCGCCTGATTCTGCTGACTGCCAATGTGCAGGAGAGCATGTCCCAGCGGGCGCACTCCCTGGATATCGGTTTTGTCAAAAAACCCATAACCCCTGAAAGTATGGCTCAGGTTCTGACCTACCTGGAGTAGCTCTTATGGCACACCCTCCGCGTCTGACACCTTTGCAGCACGATGCCATTGTGGAAATTTTCAACATCGGTATCGGCCAGGCTGCTGCGGTCATGAGTTCCATGGTGAACGAAGAGGTTATCCTCTCGGTGCCATCGGTGTATTTCTTTTCCCGTCGT
This sequence comes from Desulfurispirillum indicum S5, assembly GCF_000177635.2. NCBI lineage: Bacteria > Pseudomonadati > Chrysiogenota > Chrysiogenia > Chrysiogenales > Chrysiogenaceae > Desulfurispirillum > Desulfurispirillum indicum. Next base: position 2,884,710 of record NC_014836.1, on the reverse strand, counting down.
GAACTTTCCCAGTACCTCAATAAGGAGTCTGTGCGCAATGTCTGCGGAGTCGTGCAGCACTTTCAGGGCATTTTCAATGCGGATACGGTTCTGCTCTTTCCCGAGGATAAAAGTCTCGAGCTGGTGCGGCTGATGGTGGGAGACACCATGCCCCACGAGCAGATGTCGGAGATGGAGCAGGAAGCGATGACGGAAATTGGCAATATTATTCTCAATGCCTGTATCAGCGCCATTGCGTCGCTGTTCAGGGGAGAATTCACCAGCTCGCTTCCCGTCTTTCATGCCGGAAGCTTCTCCAACATCCTCCAGCTGGATGTCACTCCATCAGATGGTCAACATGAAGACGATGTCGTGCTCATGTTGCTGATTGACTTCAAGCTGGAATCGAAATCCATTCACGGGCATGTGGCGTTCATGTTGGATGCCCCATCGTTTGATGACTTTATCGCGCAGGTTGATCACTTTATTCACAACAGGTAAGCATACTCTATTCTCTACAGGAAAAACGCCCCATGCACGAGTCCGTTCTCCACAACCTCATGATTGGCCTGTTTGTCCTGAACAAGGATCGGACAGTTGTCTTCTGGAACCGGTGGATGGCGCAGTTTTCTGGAATCAGTGGATCAGCAGCTCTGGGCAAAACGTTGGGGGATATTTTCGTCGAGCCGGTCAACGGCCGCTTTTCCCTGGCGCTGGAGGACGCGTTGCGCGGCCACTCCTCGCTGCTCTCCCACTCTCTCAACAAGGCGCCTTTGCCTCTGTACGCCTCAAACCAGATGCGACTCAGCGAAACCCGTATTCAGCAGCAGATCTGTATTGCGCCGATCCGGGACCAGCAACAGGAGCTCTTTGTGGCGGTGCAGGTGGTTGACGTGAGCGCGGCGGAGCACCGTGAGCGCCTGCTGCGTAACAGTGATCGTCGCCTGCGCACGCTGATTGACGCGTTGCCCGATTTTGTCTGCTTCCGTGATCGCGAAGACCGCTGGCAGGAGGCCAACCGCTCAGCTGTGGATCTGCTTGAGCTCCCTGCGGGATTCCGTGGGAAAAGCGACCAGGAACTCTTTGGTGAGATCCCCCTGCCGCTGCGCATCCAGGGAAACCATGAATCCGTGACGCTCCAGCGCCCCGAAGGGGCCATCAGCTTTGATGTCAGCCGGCTGCCCATTGACGATCAGGGTGAGCTGGTCATCGGTCGTGATGTCACCAATTACAAACGGGTGGAAGCGCAGCTGCGGGAACTGAATCAAAACCTGGAAAAACGTGTACGGGAGGAGACGGACAAGCGCCTGAACCAGCAGCGCCTGCTGGTGCAGACTTCCAAGATGGCGGCCATGGGCGAGATGATTCAGGCCATTGCCCACCAGTGGAAACAGCCCTTGAACATCATCGCCTTTCTCATGCAGAACCTGCGCGACATCAGTCGCAACAGCACCCTTGAGCCCCAGGCCCTTGAAGACGCCATTGAGAAGACCCTGCAGCAGGTCAGCTTCATGGTGGGTACCGTTGACGATTTCAAGAATTTCTTTGATCCCGATAAGCAGAAAGTCTCCTTTTCCCTGCTCAAGGCGGTGCGTGAAGTGGACGCTATTCTCGGGGAGCAGCTGCGCACCAGCAACATCAAGGTGGTGTATCAGGATGCCGAGCAGGCCAGCGCGGCAAAGATCATCGGCTATCCCAACGAGTTTAAGCAGGTGATCCTGAGCCTCTTTAACAATGCCAAGGACGCCTTTATGGAGCGTGAAGGCAGGGCAGAGGTGCGCGAACCCTTCACAATCGGTGTCGAGATTGAACCCTTGAACGGCAATCGCTACGCCGTCACCATCCGTGATAACGCGGGTGGCATCCCTCCCCATATCATGGACAAACTCTTTACCCCCTACTTCACCACCAAGCAGGCGGGAACGGGTATCGGGCTCTCCCTCTGCAAGACGATCATCGAGGATCACTTCGGCGGTTCCATCACCCCTGGAAACTGGGAGCGCGGCGCTTTTTTCCGCATCGAGCTGCGCAATCCCTGAACGCTTTCCCGCTTACCTGTGACTCCAGCGAGAGTCATTGCCATTTTGGAACTTATTGCTTGCAACAAGCGTGTTTGCTGGCTAAAATTCCGTAAGCATACGAAATACCTACCCTGAGAGAGTTCTCATGTCTTTTCGTTTTTTCCGTCGCATCAGGTTGGCTCCGGGCATTTCCCTCAATCTCAGCAAATCCGGTGGCTCCATATCTCTGGGGCCCCGCGGTGCCCGAATGACGGTGGGGCATCGCGGTGTGCGTACAACACTGGGTTTGCCAGGGAGCGGCCTCTACTATACGGACCATGAGTCCTGGGCACAGCTCTCCCGCCGCAACAGCTCAGCGGTGGCACCGTCGCGGGAGACCGTCTGTGATCCCAGCGTGGTGCAGCAGACCCTGCACCTGGGTTTCTTTCGGCGCCTCGTTACCCCAGCCAGGGAAATCGCCTTTATCAACGGGTTGCGGCATTTTGTGGAGGGAAACTTTCTGGAGGCCCTCCATGCTTTCGAGCGAGGCCGCAATGCTGCTGATAATGCTTTTATGGCGGGATTCTGCCAGCTCAAGAGCAGCCGTTTCCAGGACGCGGTGCAGACGCTTACCAGGGTTGAAGAGCAGCATCACCTCCTGGGGCAGCTTTTCGAGAAGTACCGGTTGAATCTGCGTTTTGATCTCTCCATTACAGAGGAAGTGACGGCTCATATCACCCCGTCGCGTCGCGGCGTGCTGCTGGCGCTGGCCGAGGCACACCAGGAGCTGCAGCAGTATGACGCGGCCCAGGCGTGTCTGCAGACCCTTCTGAAGCTCAACCCAGACGACGTGGTGGTGCGGGTATCCCTGGTGGAGATTATGCTGGAGACGATTCCGGAGGAGTCGACCGTCTGGGAGATGGTGGAATCCGACGGTATTGCCGCCCGCAAGTGTGTGCGAAGGCCTACGGATCCGGCCGCCTGGCAGGAAGTGGTGGATCTTTGCGAAAATGTGGAGAATGAGAGCTCCGTTCACAGTGTACTGATGCTTTACAAGGCACGAGCCCTGCAGAGGCTGGGGCAGCTGGCAGAGGCTCGGGATACCCTGACCGCGGCACTGCGCCGCCGCAAGGATCGCAGTGAAATCGTGCTGCGCTCGCTGCGCTATGAGCGGGCACTGGTATACGAACTCATGGGAGAAAAGGCCCGCGCCCGCGAGGAATTCTCCCGGATACTGGCGGAAGATCCCGGCTTTGAAGATGTCGCTGAGCGCCTGCAAGGCTGAGAAGCGGGCAGCTTTCCCCCTGCTGATCCATCATGTCAATCCGGTCTTTGCTGTGGTATAGTATCCTTTCCCGCAAGGCGCATATCCTTGCGGTGCGGACTTCTCCTGGAGCAGCTTATGTCTTTTGTCCATTTGCATTTGCACACCATGTACTCCCTCCTTGACGGAGCCATCAAAATTCCCGAGCTGGTAAAGAAGGCCAAGGAATACGGCATGCCCGCGGTGGCCATGACCGACCACGGCAATATGTTTGGCGCGGTGGATTTCTATAAGCAGTGTACCAAGGCTGGTATCAAGCCGATTCTGGGGTGCGAGGTCTATGTTTCTCCCGGCAGCATGCGCGAGAAGCGCAACGCCGAAGGGGTCTACGAAGGGGCCTACCACCTGGTGCTGCTGGCCGAAAATATGACGGGCTATCGCAATCTCATCTATATGGTCTCCCAGGGTTACCTGGAGGGCTTCTACTATAAGCCGCGTATCGACAAGGAACTGCTGCGGGAGTGTTCGGAGGGTATTATTGCCCTCTCGGCCTGCCTGGGGGGCGAGGTGCCCAACCAGCTGCTGGCCGGGGACACGGAGGGCGCCCGTCGCAGTGCCCTGGAGTACCTGGAGATCTTCGGTGAAGGCAACTTCTTCCTGGAGCTGCAGGAAAACGGCATGGATGACCAGCGGGCCGTCAATCGTCAGCTGATCGCCCTTGCGGAGGAGACGGGCATCCCCATGGTGGCCACCAACGACTGCCACTACCTCAACCGCGAAGACGCCAAGGCCCACGATATCCTGCTGTGTATCCAGACCCAGAGCAACTTTGACGATGAAAAGCGTTTCCGCTTTGACAGCGACCAGCTCTATTTCAAATCCCCCGAGACCATGCACAAGGACTTCGGCCATATCAAGGACGCCATTGCCAATACGGTGAAAATCGCCGAGCGCTGCAATGTGCAGCTGGAGATGGGCAAGGTCTATCTGCCCAAGTATGATATTCCCGCCGAGCATACCCTGGAGAGCTATATTGGCGAAGTCTCCCGCAAGGGCCTGCTGGAGCGCTTTGCCCAGTTTGACCGCCTGGGGCTGACCTACGATCGCCCGGCCTATGAAGAGCGCCTGGAAATTGAACTGGATGTTATCAACAGCATGGGTTTTCCCGGCTACTTCCTCATCGTGGCCGACTTTATTCAGTGGGGCAAGGATCAGGATATTCCCGTGGGGCCGGGCCGGGGTTCCGCTGCCGGCAGCCTGGTGGCCTACGCCCTCAAGATCACCGACATCGATCCCATCCCCTATAACCTGCTCTTCGAGCGCTTTCTGAACCCTGAGCGCGTCTCCATGCCCGATATCGATATCGACTTCTGCATGAACCGCCGGGGCGAAGTCATCGACTATGTGCGCAAAAAGTATGGCGACCAGAACGTCTGCCAGATTGTCACCTACGCTTCCCTGCAGGCCAAGGGGGTGTTGCGGGATGTGTGCCGGGTCATGGGGTTGCCCTACAGTGACGGTGACAAGCTGTCCAAGCTGGTGCCGAACAAGCTGGGCATTACCCTGGATGAGGCCATCTCCATGGAGCCCAAGCTCAAGGAGGCGGCAGCCGCCATGCCCCACGGGGAGAACCTGCTGAAGTACTCCCTGGCCCTGGAGGGCCTCTTCCGCCAGGCGGGCATGCACGCCGCCGGGATTGTCATCACCGATGAGCCAATTTACACCTACGCGCCCCTCTCCCGTGGCCCTGAAGGCGAGCCGGTCTGCCAGTTCGACAAGGACAAGGCCGAAGATATCGGGCTGGTGAAGTTTGACTTTCTGGGCCTGAAGACCCTGACGGTCATTGACGAAGCCTGCCGCTTTGTGCAGCAGACCCAGAAGCTGCCCGCCAAATTTGATATCAGCGCCATTGCCATGGACGATCAGCCCACCTATGACCTGCTGTGCTCCGGCAAGTCAGCCGGGATATTCCAGCTGGAATCGGGGGGCATGCGCAGCCTGCTGACCAAACTCAAGCCTTCAAACTTCGAGGATATCGTGGCCGTGCTGGCCCTCTACCGTCCTGGTCCTTTGGGTTCAGGCATGGTGGATGACTTCGTGGATCGCAAACAGGGTCGTTCCGAGATTTTATACCTGTTTCCCGAACTGGAGCCCATCCTTAAAGACACCTACGGAGTTATCGTCTACCAGGAGCAGGTCATGCAGATTGCCCGCACCATCGGCGGCTACTCCCTGGGAGCTGCCGACCTGCTGCGCCGCGCCATGGGCAAGAAGAAGGAAGAGGAGATGGTCAAGCAGAAGGAAATCTTCCTCCACGGCGATGGTGACAAGGTTCCCGGTGCCAAGGCCATGGGCTTTGACCTGAAGAAGGCCGAGCAGGTCTTTGATTTGATGGCTTATTTTGCCGGCTACGGCTTCAACAAGTCTCACTCGGCGGCCTACGCCCTGGTGGCCTACCAGACAGCTTACCTGAAGGCCCACTACCCATCAGAGCTGATGGCGGCCCTGCTCTCCTGCGAGATGGATAACACTGACAAGGTGGTGCAGTTCATCAACGAGTGCAAGAGCATGGGGCTTGAGGTGCACCCACCCCATATCAACCTCTCCGGCCACTCCTTCACCGTGGACGAAGATGGCCGCAGCATCATCTTCGGCCTGACCGCCATCAAGAACGTTGGCTCCAAAGCGGTGGAGGCTATTCTGCAGGAGCGCCAGGAGAATGGGCCCTTCACCTCCCTCTATGACTTCACCGAGCGGGTGGATCTGCGCAGTGTGAACAAAAGGGTGGTGGAAAACCTCATCAAGTGTGGTGCCTTCGATTCCGTACACGCCAATCGCCGTCAGCTGATCGGCGCGCTGGACCACGCCTTCTCCCTGGGGCAGACCATCCAGAAAGATCGCGAGGCTGGGCAGATCTCGCTCTTTGAGATGGAGGCCCAGGATGACAGTTCCGACGACCTGAGCCACCATGAGGAGTATCCCGATGTGGAAGACTGGAATACCACCACGCGGGTTGCCTTTGAAAAGGAGTGCCTGGGCTTTTTTGTCAGCGGACATCCCCTTGAGCCCTTCCAGTCGGTTCTGGAAGGCTACACCACTCCCATTGCGTCGGTGCTGGAAGCCCAGAAAAAGGGCAGGGTGCGCATTGCGGGGGTCCTCTCTTCCCTGCAGCCCAAAACCACCAAGGCAGGGAAAAAAATGGCTATCATCGTGGTGGAGGATCAGACGGCAAAGCTCGAAATACCAATATTTCCAAAAACTTATGAACAGTTTTATTCACAACTCAGTGTCGATAGTATTCTGATCATTGAAGGGAAAACCGAGCCAAAGGATGACAGTGTAACCATAATTACAGAAAGCATTTATAGTGTAGACGAGGCGCTGGGCAATTGTGTAAGTGCCGTTGAATTCAACATCAACCGCCTGGAGTTTTCCACAGAGTTACTCACAGAGCTGGAAGCTCTGGTAAAAAGCTTCCCTGGGGATAGATCCTTCTTTGTTAAAATATTCACCCCCCAACAGTACGAAGCCGTTATCCGCACCGGCGTGAAGGTCCGCCCCGATGCCAGCATGGTGCGTGCCCTCGGGGAGCGTTTCGGCCACGATGTCCTGCGCTGTCATAGCGCGTAATATGAGGAGGGAAAAAGTGAGATTAAAGAGTATCTGGCTGAGCGTCATTGTGGTTTGCGCGCTGGCGTCCGAGGCTTTTTCCTCATCTCTGGAGGCCTGTTACAACGCCTTTTATATCTTCCGCGTCGGTGAAACCTGCATCACCTATCGCCTGGCGGCAGATGATCGGCTTGAAGTGGAGTCCTTTGCCCGCACCACTGGCCTGGTGGACTCGGTGCGCCGCTTTGAAGAGCGCAGCCAGTCGGTGCTTGCAATCCACCCACTCAAGCCGCTTGTCTACACCCAGCAGCAGTCCAACCGGCGTGGAACACGTGTTCACGACTATACCTTTCATGACGAGGGTATTGACTACGCCATCGTGCGCTACCACAGCGATGGCCGTGTACGCAGCAATAACGTGGGTACCTTTGAGGAGTCAGGCTTCCACGACCCCTACTCTCTGAGCCTCTCCCTGCAACTGACTCGGCAAGAGCGGGGTGAGCTGCCCCTGTTTTTCGGCGGTGAAACCGGCAGTGTGGAATTTCGCTATCGGGGCAGGGATACCATTGAAGCCGCCGGCCAGACCTTCCGCACCCGACGCCTGGATATCACCCCCAAGGCTGAAGATGAGGATGGGGCTCTTTCGCCCCAGGGCAGCTGGCGGTTCTGGATTGATGAAGAGACCGGGCTGCTGGTGCGCATGCGCATCAGCGTGGCTGTGGGCAGCGCCACGGTGACCATCAGTTCACTCAAAGGCGATATGGATCTTCTGCAGCGCATTGTGCTGCCCGAGTAGGCAGCGCATTCATTCAGTTACTTTTCCCTGTCTTTGTTCCACAGAATCTTTGTTTCCGTTCCCAGCAGCAGGCGGCGGATATTTTCCTGGTGGCGGATGATCACCAGGGCGGCCGCTGCTATGGTAAACAGCAGGTACAGGCCGGGCACTCCCGTCAGCAGGCTGATGAGGGGCAGGCTCAGCGCCGCTCCCACGGAACCCAGGCTGACATAACCACTGGTGAGGAAGAGGGCGGCAAACACCACGGCCGCCAGAGCCACCTGCAGGGGCAGCAGGGCCAGGCAGACGCCAAGGCCGGTGGCAACCCCTTTGCCACCGCGAAATTTGAGGAATATGCTGTAGGAGTGGCCGAGAATGCCGACAATGGCAACCATTACATGGTACAGCGGCTGCTCGGGGTAGGCCTTCATGACGAGGACCACGGGGAGGTAGCCCTTAAGGGCATCGAAAAAGAGGGTCAGGATGCCCACCGGTGCCCCGCCGAAGCGGAAGACATTGGTGGCGCCGATATTGCCGCTGCCGAACTTTCGGATATCTTCGCCTTTGACCAGGTAGACAAAGACAAGGCCAAAGGGAATAGAACAGAGGATATAGGCCAGCGCAAGGTAGAAGAGAATTCCCATGGATTACTCCCGAAAAGCAGTTCAGCGCACTGTTTCATGACAGGCGTGGCAACAGAATACAAAAAAAAAGCGGCACATGCCTCTTTTTCTTTGTGGCAGGCGTCGGATTTTCTTCTTGACAGCAACGTCTTCCGGGGAGATATTCTGTGCATATGCACAAAATATCTCCCGGAGGGTGACCTATGAATGTCTGTTTTCCCATTGTTCAGAATCTTGGCCTGGAGAGTATTGTCTTTGACCACTTTGGCTCTGCACCACTGTTTGTCCTGGCGGACATGGATACGGGTGCTGTGCGGGAGCTCAGCAACGGAGACCTGAACCATCAGGCCAGTCAGTGTCAACCCCTGAAAGCCCTTGGTGAAATGCGCCCTGAGGCGGTGGTGGCTGGAGGTATAGGTGCAGGAGCGCTGAATCAGCTGCGTCGCGCAGGCATCCGGGTCTATCAGGCGCTGGGGAAAACCGTGGCGGAAAACATGCAGATGCTGCGGGAGAACGCCCTGCCTGAAATGAAGCTGGAGGGCTCCTGCTCTTCCCATGGTCACGGCCACGGATCGGGGGGACACTCCTGCTGTGGGAACCACTGAGTGCCGCGTTCACGTAAGCCGCGCCACTGCAGTTGCCCATTCCCCGATACGGTGGAGCGGGTTTTTAAGCCTGCGGGTATTCCCGGCAGGCAGCTGCGTCACGAGCGCATTGCCCACGATGAACTGGAGTCACTCTATCTGTGTGATGGTCTGGGCCTGACCCAGGAGGAGGCGGGTGAGCGTATGGGCGTATCCCGTGGAACCGTGCAGCGCCTGCTGGTTTCGGCTCGGCGAAAAGTAGCCCTGGGACTGGTGGAAGGCGTGGCCCTCTGTGTGGAAGGTACTGCGCCTTCGCCGGATGCACAAACGGAATTGTAAATAAAAAAAGGGAGGCAATTTGCCTCCCTTTTTTCGCGTCCGCAGGAATTACTTGGGACGGTTGTAGTTCATCTGCTCTTTGATACGGGCAGCTTTGCCGCGCAGGTTGCGCAGGTAGTAGATGCGGCCCTGGCGCACGCGACCGATCTTGGTCACTTCCAGTTTGGCAATTTTGGGCGAGTAGAGGGGGAAGATACGCTCCACGCCAACGCCAAAGGAGACTTTGCGCACGGTAAAGGTAGGGATGCCACCTTTTTTCAGGCGCAGTACCACGCCTTCAAATACCTGAACGCGCTCTTTATTGCCTTCTATGACTTTGTAGTGAACTTTGACGGTATCGCCGGCTTTGAACTGGGGTACTTCTTGTACCTGTTCCTGTTCAATCATCTGTACAGGATTCATTATTTTCCTCCAAACATGAAGAGTACGTGGTTACGGGTAGCGCCGGAACACCCGGTCAAGGGTGATGGCGGCGGCACTTCTTACGGAAAGGTGATTGTATTCACCATTGCCATCTATGGGGGGCAGCACGTAGTCGGCTGCTTCCATGATTTCGTCTGTCAGTCCCCAGCCGGTGCCGAAGAGGATCAGGTGCTGGGTTTCGCGATCCTGATCCATCATGCGTGACAGATGGGGGTAGGTGGTGTTGGTCCACTTGGGGTTGGCGCTGGTGGCGGTAATCACCAGCCGCTGCCCGCGCTTGCGGAAGTGCTCGCGCACATCCTCCAGGCTGTGGACAAACTGCATACGATCGAAAGCTTCCTTGCGATCGGGGTTGTAGGTGGAGCCGTAGCCCTCGGTCCAGTGGCGCGTGATACGTCCCATCAGTTCGTGCTGGCTTTTGACTGGCGTCACCACAAAGTAGTTGGTCAGTTCAAAGGTGCGCACGGTGCGGGAGATATCGTGCAGGTCCATGTTGGTCACCGAAGTGGTGATGACTTCATGGCGCTTGTTGTACACCGGATAGTGAATCAGGGCGATGCTCACATTGGCGCCGGGCATGCCGCGCTGCTGCCAGTCCTCCCGCATGATCTTCCGCAGCATGGTGCGCTGGCGGGTGGAAAGTACGGTTTTTTCCAGCAGATCGGGGCGTTTGTGCCAGGTGCGGCGCAGGGATTGCTCCTCGCGCCACTGCTCGATGTGCTCATGGTGTCCGCCGCTGAGGACAGCGGGAACAGCCTCAGCCTCAAATTCGGCGGGCCGGGTGTAGTGGGGCGCGTCCAGCAGACCTTCAAAGAAGGAGTCTTCTGTAACGCTCTGCACCTGGCCGATAACACCGGGAATGCAGCGGGCCACGCTGTCGATCACTACGCTGGCGGCCAGCTCGCCCCCACTGATGACATAGTCACCGATGGAGATTTCCTCGTCCACATAGTGGTCGATAAAACGCTGATCAACGCCTTCGTAGCGTCCGCACACCAGGATGAGCTGCTCCAGCTCTGCCAGTTCACGTACCTTGGCCTGATTCAGGGGCTGGCCCTGGGGCGAAAGGTAGATGACCCGGCTGCGACTGGCGCGCTCCACTGCTGAAACAGCGCTGGCCAAGGGTTCGGCCTTCATCAGCATGCCGCTGCCGCCACCGTAGAGGGTGTCGTCAACGGTACGGTGCACATCGCTGGTGAAATCGCGCGGGTTCACGCACTTCAGGGCGATATCACCCCGCTGCAGCGCCCGACCCACAACACCTTCGGCAAAACAGCTCTGAACCATTTCGGGAAAGAGGGTTATGATATCAAAGCGCATCTTCGTCCATCATTCCGGGTATGGGTCGCACCAGCATGTAGCCCTCCTCCAGGTTGATTTCGGGGATGAATTCATGGTTGGCCGGAATCATCCACCGCTTGCCCCCGGGAGAGAGGATTTCGTACACGTCTTTGGCGCCCGTGTGAATAATCTGTGTTAAGGATCCAAGTTCTTCGCCGTCATCATTGATGACGCGAAGCTTCTGCAGTTCAAAATCGAAGTATTCGTCTTCGTAACGGGGTATCTCATCGACCGGCAGGCAGGCATCCTGCCCCACCAGCTCTTCCGCCTGTTCGATGGTGTCCACACCCTTCAGGCTGACCACCAGCCGCTGGCTGTCCGCAATACGCAGACGGCTTACGGCAAACCTGACCCCTCCGATATGGAGATGCTTCAGGCCTTCAAAGCGCCCAGGCTCATTGAAAAGGCTGAACAGTTGCAGCTCGCCCCGCAGGCCACGGGTTTTGGTGATGCGGGCGATGGACAGCATTTCACTCGATGATTTCAAGGATCAGCCGTCTTCCATCTTTACTGGCAGAGGCACTGACGATGGTGCGCAGCGCTTTTGCCATGCGTCCTTGTTTGCCGATGACTTTCCCCAGGTCGTCTGAAGCCACTTTCAGTTCGATAATGGTCGTCTTCTCCGCTTCCGTTTCCGTTATTTCCACTTCATCGGGATGATCAACAATGGATTTGACAATATATTCGATTAACTCTTTCATGACTTCGGACCTCTTTTGCCTCGTTGAGAGAAGCGTTACTCAGACTTCTTCTTTTTCTCCAGCTTCAGCTCGTGGAATTTCTGCATGACACCCTGCTTGGAGAGCAGATTGCGCGCGGTGTCACTGGGTTCAGCACCCACACCCAGCCAGTAAAGAGCCTTTTCTTCGTTAATTTGCAGTTCGGCTGGCTCTTTGATGGGGTTGTAGGTACCGATGATTTCGAGGGATTGTCCATCCCGTGGGGTGCGGGAGTCCATGGCGACGATTCGGTAGAAGGGTCGCTTTTTGGATCCCAGGCGTTTGAGTCTGATCTTGACAGCCAATGTGACCTCCAAAAAAAGTTTTTATGATAAAAAATTTATCCAAAGTGAGTTTGCTGAAAAACGCCCATCTGCAGGATGTGGACGCCTTGCAGCTGAACATTTTTCAACAGGCTGCTCTCCCGGTATGCGCCAGGTGAGTGCGTTTGCGCAGCCTGCTAACGACGCCCGAAAGGCATCTTCCCGCCCATAGCCCCCTTGGGCATACGGGCCTGCAGCTGGCGCATCATGGCCTGCTGCTGCTTCTTGTTCTTGCCCCCCGCGCCCGAGAACTGCTTCATCATCTTGCGCATGTCCTGGAACTGCTTCAGCAGGCGGTTGACCTCCTGCACTGTGCGTCCCGAACCCTTGGCGATGCGGCGTCGGCGGTTGGCGTTGATGATCTCCGGCTTCTCACGCTCCTGGGGCGTCATGGAATCAATAATCGCCACCACCGGCTTGTACTGGGAGTCGTCTATATCCATATCGCCCATTTTTGAGCTCATACCGGGAATCATCTTCATAATGGAGCCCAGTGACCCCATCTTCTTTATCTGCAAAAGCTGGTCCTTGAAATCCTGCATGCTGAATTCATTGCCGCGGATCTTGCGTTCCAGGTTCTTGGCCGTCTTTTCGTCGTAGACACTCTCAGCCTTCTCGATCAGGGTGAGCATGTCCCCCATGCCCAGAATGCGCGAAGCCACCCGGTCGGGGTGGAAAGGCTCCAGGGCATCCATCTTCTCGCCGCCACCAATGTACTTGATGGGCTTGCCAAGCAGCGCGCGGATGGAAAGGGCCGCACCGCCACGGGCGTCACTGTCCATTTTCGTCAGGATGACACCGGAAAGATCCAGGCGTTCATCAAAGGACTGGGCCACATTGACCGCCTCCTGACCCGTCATGGCATCGGCCACGAAGAGAATCTCGTCAGGGCGGGCGCTGGCCTTGATCTGCACCAGCTCTTCCATCAGGGCATCATCAATATGCAGACGCCCCGCCGTATCCAGAATCAGTAAATCAATCTGTTTTCCCATGGCCAGCTTTCTGGCCTGGGCGCAAATCTCCACCGGCGAAATATCCGTGCCGGGGGCGTACACATCCACACCCACCTGCTCCGCCAGGGCGCGAATCTGCTCCACCGCCGCCGGACGGTAAATATCGGCACCCGCCAGCATAACCTTGCGGCCCTGCTTCTTGAACGAAGCCGCCAGCTTGCCAGCCGTCGTCGTCTTCCCGCTGCCCTGCAAACCGCACATCATCACCACCGTGGGTGGAGTGCTGGAAAGATGCAGCTTTGTATGGGTCTGCCCCATCAGCTCCGTCAGCTCCGCATCAACAATCTTGATGAACTGCTGACCAGGAGTCAGACTCTGCAGAACCTCCTGCCCAAGCGCCTTCTCCTTCACCTGCGCAATGAACTGCCGCACCACCTTGATGTTGACATCGGCATCCAGCAGGGCAACCCGCACCTCGCGCAGGGCCTCCTGAATGTTGGCTTCGCTGATCTTCCCCTGCCCGCGCAGGTCCTTGAAGACTTTCTGGAAGGAGTTCTGGAGTTGGGAGAACATGGGCTTCTATCCTTAACCGGCTGCTGAAAAACCCTCATCTGCGGCGTTGCTCGCCGTCGCGTGCATTGCACCTGAGCATTTTTCAATTGCCTGCGTATTTTGAAGTATTTCTGCAAGCTGTGAAAACCACCTGCCGCGCATTTGGGAAGAAGGGGAATGCCCCACTTTCTCAGCGCAGACAGCAAAACGACAGGGCAGTATACTGAGGAGCCCCTGCCCTGTCAAGTGGTTGTGATTGCATGGTCAAGGGAAGGATGGTTGGGTGGAGATACTCAGCCGGAAATTGTGATGGGTGGAAAAGGCTGCTTTCACACTTGTGTTCTCAAGGTTTTTACGTGCAATAAGGGCAATTTGCCCAAGATATGATGGGGTGATGCACACTGCAAATTATCTTGCATGGTCTATTGCTGTAAACCAGTGTTAAAATAGCTTTTGGAAGTCAAAATCCTCCGTCATGCACTCCTTGATCGTGTTAATTTTATAACTTGGGACACCAAACTCATATTTAAATTTTGAGTAAATCTGATCAGGATATGGGTTTACTATTACAATTTCTGGTATAGACTCTCGCCGCATAAACGCATTGATAAATAAAGATGTCGCTCTGACATCGGTTGCAGGAAACGAGTAACCAAGAATTGCGATTTTATCTGCTGATGCCAACTCCATCTCGGCATTACGCCACAATTGATTAAACAATTCGCCATACATGTTGTATTGCTTATGTTTTACTGGTGGAATGATAAGCGGCATGGAAGTCAATCTGATCTATTATTACTTCCATTCGGCGCAAAAGGTGGTTTAGGAACTACTCGCATTTCGATAAAACCTTCGCGAGTAAATTTAGAATTGGCTGGCAAATTTGGTGGGTAGTAACCGTAAGAAAAATCTACATATCCTGGTATATATCTGCCATCGTAGCACGGGTAGGGCTTGGTTGTAGACTCGTAGACGAAAAAGGAATCAGCAGCGCCGTCATGCGAAAAAGAAATTTCTTCATTTTCATCAAAGACTACATATGATGTGAGCCAATTGCTTGACCCATGAAGTTTTATAAGTCTAATTTGTGATGTTTTGCTTGGGTCAGAGTTCTGCCATCCGTCTCTATATATGCCACTTGGCTCACATATATACCCAGTATCGCAGTGCCATTTGCCACTTATAAGTAGCGCACGATCAATTAACGTATCCCAGTTGAATGTTATTATCGAATCTTGTGGCATTAAGTTTTCGATAAAATTTATATGCGATGTAGATGGATTTCCGTTTTGAATTTCGTTAATAACAGATGTGAATAAAAATGTCAGTTGATTATAAACAGATAACAGCTGGATTCGAGTAGCATGATCCCCACTAATAAGTGCTTCGTTAAGTCTGCTTTCTACTTCCGAATGTAGCTCTTCAATGTCTCTTTCAAAGCAAGAAAATTCTGAATAACTTAACCCGTGAAACTCTTTAAGATAGTGCAATATATGTCCAACGAGCACATGGTTATTTTCTGATATTTTCAGTTTTGAAAATGTTTGAAAAAACTCTTTTGCAAGAGGCATTAATAAGCCTGTTGGCGATTTTTCATAACTCTTTGAAGCACCAGCACCAACAACATAACATGTCATGTTCAATCTCCTTTTTGCTGGTTTAATTGATTGTTTGCGCTTTGCGTTGTATGTGAATTATTCGCATGAAGGCACATCAAATCTCACACTTCTGCGTTTGCGGCGTTGAGGTAAGTCTATGCCCCTTTGATTGTAACGAATAATTCATCCAGCTCTTCGTGCGAATTGATTGTAGTTCCCAGCCCCTGGTCAAGTTGGTTGATGCCGACTTGCAGCTGCTCGCGAAGGTGGGTAAGTTCGTTGGCTTTGCGGTGGGCTTCCTTTATCCACTCGGCTTTCAGTTCGTCTTCCGAGGGAGATTCCATACTCAGTACGAGTTGCTGAATCAGGTGTGCCCGCTCTTCCATGGAGAGGTGGAGTGCTTCAGCTATAAGTTCCTGGAGA
Organism: Desulfurispirillum indicum S5; assembly: GCF_000177635.2. Taxonomy (NCBI): domain Bacteria; kingdom Pseudomonadati; phylum Chrysiogenota; class Chrysiogenia; order Chrysiogenales; family Chrysiogenaceae; genus Desulfurispirillum; species Desulfurispirillum indicum. The sequence continues at coordinate 2,869,205 of NC_014836.1, read as the reverse complement.
TTCATCTGGAATACCTCTTGCGGTGAATAATATTCATAGGGTATGCCTCCTCCGAAGATTGTCAACCTGTAACGGTGCAGGGTTGCCAGGTACATTTCCCTTGTCTTTCCTCCGCGTGCCCCGCGTCTCAAGTGAGAGTGGCGAACGGGCGAGAAACACTGCCTTGTTAGTGCCTTTGAGGCCTTTGCGTTAAACCCGCTTTTTCTCTTGCGGTTCCACTGTGAAGAGTTACGAAAACTACAGCTCCCACAGTTTGCCAAAAGGTACGGCAAAGATATGGCGTTTCGGCTCAATCGGGAGAACCGCATCGCCATCGTAGAGAATCAGGCCGCCGTGGAATGAAGTGCCAGCCACATCCGCCAGGCGCATAAGCCCACGGCCATCACGCGCTTCCAGGGTAGCGGCAGCCTTTACTTCAATGCCCCACACGGTGCCATCTGCCTCAATGATGAGATCAACCTCTACCTGGTCCTTGTCACGGTAGTAGTGAAAACGCAAATCCTTTTCGCACCAGCCACCCATAGCTATAATTTGTTGCACCACAAATGATTCCAGCAAGTGACCGAAGCGCTTGCGCTGTGGAATCCACTGCTCCGCCCGCAAGTTGGAAAGAGTTGCTGCCAGACCGCTATCACAAATATGTATCTTTGGTGTCTTCACGAGGCGCTTGCCGCGATTACTGTGCCAGGCTGGTAACTGGCGGATCAGGAAGAGCTTTTCCAGTACTCCCAGATAACGCTCAATTGTTGGGCGTGCATACCCAAGCGCATTGGCTATGGCTGCGATATTCATAAGCGAAGCTGTCTGGTGGCTGAGGTATTCCAGCAAGCGTTGCACATCAATCGCTCCACGGATAGTGGCGATATCATGAATATCCCGTTCGATTATCGAGTGCAGATATTGCTGTTGCCAGCTTCGCGCCCGTACGGGCTGACGGAAAAATGCTTCAGGGTAGCCACCCGCCACCAGGCGCCCAGGCAGCTCGCTTGCGCGGGAAGTGCCACTGGCTGGCAAGCTGGTATCCAGCTTTTTCTCCAGCCACAGATCAAGAAAACGGCCAGGCGAGTGCTGCTTTTCCGCCTCAGTCAGCGGGTGCAGGTAAAGGCATTCCATACGTCCTGCCAGCGAATCCGCCAGTCGTGGCAATTGCAGCAGGTTGGCTGAGCCCGTTAGCAGAAAACGTCCCGGATGGCGTTTGGCGTCGACACTGCGCTTGATTGCCAAGGTAAGTTCTGGAGCGCGCTGAATTTCGTCTATGGCAACCCTCTCGGGTAAATTGTCGATAAAACCCTCTGGGTCGCGCCGAGCTACCTCCAGGTAGTTGCGATCATCCAGGTTGATGTAAGTTCGGTCTGGCTCCAGGTGACGGACCAAGGTAGACTTTCCACACTGGCGAGGTCCCAGCAGGCAAACAACCGGAGTATCTGTCAGGGCCTCTTGCAGCTTGGTCGCAAGGTGTCGGGGGATGTATTCAGGATTGACAGTAGTTTTCATCATTGTCAGTCCAATTGCATGATTTGTAGTCGTCTAATTGTATATCATGGCTTCGTCTAATTGTATAGTAGAGGGCCGTCCCATTGCTCATTACTGTGCTGCTCCCATGCAGATAGGGCTTTCAGCAGCCTGCCAAAAACAAACAGCCCACGGAGTATACCGTGGGCTGTTTCCTTGGTGCCTTTGGGGGCTTTGTGTGGAACCCGCTTCTTCTCTTACTGAAAGATTGCGTCAATCTTTCGCCAGCAGCTTGCGCAGGTAATGCCCGGTATAGGAGGCTTCGATATCGCACAGTCCTTCCGGCGTTCCGCTGAAGAGTATCTGGCCGCCCCGGTTGCCACCTTCGGGGCCCAGGTCGACGATGTGGTCGGCGCACTTGATCATGTCCAGGTTGTGTTCGATGACAATGACGGTGTTGCCGGCGTCCACCAGGCGGTTGAGCACTTCGATGAGCTGGCGGATGTCGTGGAAGTGCAGGCCGGTGGTGGGTTCATCCAGGATGTAGATGGTGTCGCCGGAGTTTTTGCGGCTGAGTTCCTTGGAGAGTTTCACGCGCTGAGCCTCTCCGCCGGAGAGGGTGGTGGCGGCCTGGCCGAGCTTGATATAGCCGAGGCCCACGTCCCTGATGGTCTGCAGTTTCTGCTGGATCTTGGGGATGTTCTCGAAGAATTCGGCGGCCATATTGACGGTCATGTCCAGCATGTCGGCGATGCTTTTGCCCTTGTAGGTGATGTCCAGGGTGTCGCGGTTGAAGCGTTTGCCTTTGCAGGTTTCGCAGGTGACGTAGAGATCGGGCAGGAAGTGCATTTCGATTTTGATGGTGCCGTCGCCCTGGCAGGCTTCGCAGCGTCCGCCTTTGACGTTGAAGGAGAAGCGTCCGGCTTTGTAGCCGCGTTTTTTGGCTTCGGGGGCGCTGGCGAAGAGGTCGCGGATATGGGTGAACACGCCGGTGTAGGTGGCGGGGTTGGAGCGTGGGGTGCGTCCGATGGGGGTCTGGTCGATGGCGATGACTTTTTTGATTTTGGGGCTGGTGACCTGGATGCTGCGGTAGGGGCTGCCGCCACCGGCGTCTTCGGTGCGCAGGGTGGATGCCAGGGCGGGCAGCAGGGTGTCGATGATCAGGGTGGATTTGCCGCTGCCGCTGACGCCGGTGACGAGGGTGAAGGTTTCCAGGGGAATGCGCACGTCCACACTCTGCAGGTTGTTGCCCGCTGCGCCTTGCAGTTCCACATATTCCTTGCCGGAGCGCCTGCGGGCGGGAACCTGTATGGTTTCGCGGCCGCTGAGGTAGCTGCCGGTCAGGCTGGCTTCACAGGCCATAACCTGGGCGGGGGTGCCGGCCACCACCACTTCGCCCCCTTTGCGTCCGGCGAAGGGGCCCATGTCCACCACGAAGTCCGACTGCATGATGGTGTCCTCGTCGTGTTCCACCACGATGACGGTGTTGCCGTTGTCCCGCAGGCTCTTGAGGGTGGCGATGAGTTTGTCGTTATCGCGCTGGTGCAGGCCGATGCTGGGTTCATCCAGAATGTAGAGCACACCCATGAGTTTGGAGCCGATCTGGGTGGCCAGGCGGATGCGTTGAGCTTCGCCACCGGAGAGGGTGCTGCCCTTGCGGCTGAGTTCCAGGTAGTCCAGGCCCACGTCGTTGAGGAAGCTCAGGCGTTCGCAGATTTCCCGCAGGATGCGCTGGGCGATGACCTGGCGGTGGTCATCGAAGTGGATGGAAGTGGCGAACTGCAGGGCGGTGCCGATATTCATGGCGGTGAAGCGGGAGATATTCTGCCCATTGATCAGCACGCTGAGCACCTGCTTGTTCAGGCGTTCGCCGTTGCAGGCGGGGCAGGGTTTTTCGCGCATGAAGCGCTGCACATAGTCCTTGATGTAGGAGACGGTGGTTTCGGCAAACAGGTTCTGCAGATAGCCGATAACGCCGGTAAAGCGCGCTTCCACGATCTTGCGGAACTTGCCCGCCGAGGGCTGGGGTACCTTTTCCTGGGTACCGTAGAGCAGGATATTGTGCTGCCCCTCCGTCAAGGCGGACCAGGGCTTGTTCAGGTCGATATCATAGCGTTCGGCTACCATCTGCAGCGTTTCCCAGAAGCGGGTGGAGCTCTTGTGGGCCCAGGGGGCGATGGCCCCTTCGGCAATGGAGAGGGAGGGGTTGGGGACGATGAGGTTGGCGTCCAGCTCCAGGGAAGCGCCCAGGCCGCTGCAGTTGGGGCAGGCCCCTTCGGGAGCGTTGAAGGAGAACAGGCGCGGCTCCAGCTCGGGCATGCTGACGCCGCAATCGTGGCAGGCGGCGGTTTCGCTCATGAGCACTTCGTTGCCTTCGCGGTCGGCCACCAGCAGCAGCCCTTCGCTGTACTGCAGGGCCGTCTCCACGCTGTCGGTGACGCGCCGCTCGATGCCCTCCTTGACGGAGATGCGGTCCACCACAATATCAATGCTGTGCTTGGTGTTCTTGTCCAGCTTCACCGCCATGGCGCTGTCCATATCCAGCACCTCGCCATCCAGGCGCACGCGGGCAAAGCCCTTCTTCTTCAGGTCTTCGAAGAGCTTTTTGTACTCCCCTTTGCGGCTCCGCACCACCGGCGCCATGATCATCAGGCGGCTGCCCGCCTCCCGCTGGCAGATGGCATCCACCATCTGCTGTACCGTCTGGGAAACCAGGGGCTTGCCGCACTCGTGGCAGTGGGGTGTGCCGGCGCGGGCGTAAAGCAGGCGCAGGTAGTCATAGATCTCGGTGATGGTCGCCACCGTGGAGCGGGGATTGCGGGTGATGCTCTTCTGCTCAATGCTGATGGCGGGGCTCAGGCCCTCGATGGCATCCACATCGGGCTTGTCCATCTGCTCCAGGAACTGACGGGCGTAGGCGGACAGCGACTCCACATAGCGGCGCTGCCCTTCGGCAAAAATCGTATCAAAGGCCAGGGTGGACTTGCCACTGCCACTGACCCCGGTGATGACCACCAGCTTGTCGCGGGGAATTTCCAGATTGATATTCTTCAGGTTGTGCTCACGGGCACCTTTGATGACGATGGTATCTTTGGCCACGGTATATCTCCTTTGCAAGCTGCTGAAAAACACTCATCTGCGGCGTTGCCGGTCATCACTCGTCACTGCGACGTACAGGGGGTACGCTTCGCTCCTCGCTTTGCCCGCGCCTTGCACCTGAGCATTTTTCAATTGCTTGCTGCTTTCTGGTTTTTCAATGATCAGTTAATAACTGAAGTTTCGCATCTGGTCGTCTTAGCTTAAGGCATTATTTTACTGATGTTTGCCGCGCGGAAGCAGTGCTGATTGCAGATGCTTGGTTCATCTGGTATTTCACTTTTCGTTTCCGGATATTGCCCTTTTTGACCGCCCAAAAAGGGCACAAAAACGCGCCCCCCGAACGCCCGTTTTTCCGGCTTATTGCTCGCCTGTTCTGGAGATCCGACAGCAGGCTGCTCAAAGAGCCCCATCTGCTGTGTTGCGGGGCATCGCTCGTCACTGCGACGTACAGGGAGTACGCCTCCCTCCTCGCTTTGCCCGCGCCTTGCACCTGGGCCTCTTTGCGTTGCCTGACCCCTGCCTCCCTGCAGTGCTGCCGGACCACTCACTTCCTGTGAGTGTCCCTTCGGGTCTTGCCAGCCAGGCGTCGCATTCACCGGACGGGCTCAGGGGGGAACGGCCTGTTTCTGTCTCTCCCCCGTGGGCTGGCCCAGCCAGGACGCGCCGACTGTCAGGCTGCTGAAAAGCTCGCATCTGCGGCGTTGCCCGCAGGAGATTTTTCAACAACTGGTTTCTTCTCCCTCTTTTGGCACCTGTACGTGCGGAAAAGGGAAACCGGTATGGTAATCACTTTTCGCCATTTTGCCAAGAGTTTCCAGTTGCACAACGGGCACATAGGCAAAGAGCTCAGGGCAGAGGGCGTCAACTCCCACGGGGAGGTTGCGGCGCTATGCGCTCCCCCGTCCCTGTGATAGACTGGAGGAAATTTCGATTCCGGGAGGCGTGCCATGTTTGAAGAGGCCTGCAGATACCTGACGCAGCATCGCAGTGTTCATATAGAAGAACTTACCCACTGGCTGACCATCCCCTCGGTGTCCAGTGATCCCCAGTGCGCGGACGAGATGGTGCGCTGTGCCGAGTATACCGCCAGGCTGCTGACCGAGGCGGGCATGGAGCAGGTGGAGATTCTGCCCACCAGAGGGCATCCGCTGGTGACGGGGCAGTGGCTCCACGCGCCGGGAGCGCCAACCGTGCTGATCTATGGCCACTATGACGTGCAGCCCGCCGATCCACTGGAGCTGTGGGAAACCGGCCCCTTTGAACCCCACATCAAGGACGACACCATTGTGGCCCGGGGAGCCACCGACGACAAAGGACAGGTCTTCATGCACATCAAAGCCATCCAGGCCATGCTGAAGACATCGGGGAGCCTGCCAGTCAACGTGAAGTTCCTCATAGAGGGCGAAGAAGAGATTGCCAGCGAAAACCTGCCGACGTTTCTGAAGGAACACGGCAAGCGCTTTGAAGCGGATATCATGGTGGTCTCTGACACCGCCATGTGGGACCGGGATACCCCCAGCATCACCTTTGGCCTGCGCGGCCTGGCCTATATGGAAGTGGAGTGCACCGGCCCCGACCGCGATCTGCACTCGGGGGGCTTTGGTGGCGCCGTGGCCAATCCGGCGGAAATCCTGGCGCGCATTATCGCTTCCATTAAAAATGAAAACGGCCATATCCGCATTCCCGGCTACTACGATCAGGTGCGCGAAATCACCGACCGGGAGCGGGAGCTGCTGGCCAGGATTCCCTACGACGAGGAAAAATACAAGGCGGGCGTGGGCGTGAAGGCCCTGTGGGGCGAGCACGACCGCACCGTGCTGGAGCGGGTGTGGAGCCGGCCCACCGTGGAAGTCAACGGCATCTGGGGGGGCTATACCGGCCCCGGCGCCAAAACAGTGCTGCCCGCCAAAGCATTTGCCAAGATATCCATGCGCCTGGTGCCCGATCAGGATCCGGTGGCCATCACCGATATGGTGGCCGATTACTTCGCCAGCCAGGCGCCTTCGTCCGTAACCATCAAAGTCAATAAACTGGCCGGTGGCAAGCCCTTTCACACCTCCGTGGAAAACCCGTTCATGGAAGTTGCGGCTGACGCGCTGAAGGAAACCTTTGGCCGGGAGCCCCTCTTTATCCGCAATGGTGGCTCCATACCCATAGTGGCGGAGCTGCGCGATCTGCTGGGGCTTGACACCCTGCTGATCGGTTTTGCCCTGCCCGGCTCCCGCGCCCACTCCCCCAACGAAAACTTCCACCTGCCCACCGCCTGGAAGGGCACCGAGGCGATCATTCGCATGTACGCGAAATTTGCGGCAATACCCTGAGGCCGGTTGCCTAAAAGCTTACTGAAATGCTTCAAAACACGCCTGCTAAGGGTTCGGCAACATTGACTTTTTGCGGGCAAGGCGTACACTAATCAGGATATATTCCTGGCAGGCTGAGAAAATGGTCCAGGGGGGAAAAGTGAAAGCATCATTAAAACACCAACTGGAAGTATTTCACGAGGAGTGTCGCAAAAGGGGGCTGCGTCTGACGCCCCAGCGCCTTGAGATATTCAGGGAACTGGCCCAGTCAATGGATCACCCCAGCGCTGAACAGCTCCACCAGCGCCTGATTAAAAAGATGCCGACCCTCTCCCTGGATACCATCTACCGGACGCTGGCCACCTTTGTTCAGTACGAGCTGGTGAACAGGGTTGAGACAGCGGAATCCCAGGCCCGCTTTGAAATAGCCCATGGCCGCCATCACCACCTGATCTGCCATAAGTGCCGCGAAATTATGGATTTTGAATGGAACGACATTGATCAACTGACGCTGCCCGAACAGTTGCAAAGCTGGGGCCGGGTTGAAAAGAAGAGTGTCGTGGTCTATGGCACCTGTGAAAAGTGCCTGGGAACTGCCGAATAGGACACTTTGCCGTATTGACTGAGATTGTATGCAGGCCATCGATAGGAATTTTTCTTAATAAAAAGATATTATTGCTTTTCGGGCTGTGGTATTTTGATTTTACCGATTGCAATTTCACCGGCATTGCAACATTGGCTGTAACGTTTCTGAACCCACTTTGAAGGAGGCGAAAGATGAGCGAGCACAGTAAATGCCCCGTAACCGGAAAAACCGCCAGCAGCCCCCACGGCAAGGGAACCTCAAACCGTGACTGGTGGCCCAATCAACTCAACCTCAGTATCCTGCACCAGCATGCCCCCGCCTCAAACCCCATGGACCCCGACTTCAACTACGCCGAAGAGTTCAAAAAGCTGGACCTGAAAGCGCTGAAAGAAGACCTGTACGCCCTGATGACAGACTCCCAGGAGTGGTGGCCCGCTGACTATGGCCACTACGGCGGGTTGTTCATTCGCATGGCCTGGCACAGCGCCGGAACCTACCGCATGGGAGATGGACGCGGTGGCGGTAACACGGGGAATCAGCGTTTCGCACCCCTCAACAGCTGGCCCGACAACGCCAACCTGGACAAAGCGCGCCGTCTGCTGTGGCCCATCAAGCAAAAATACGGCAATAAAATATCCTGGGCCGACCTGATGATCCTGGCCGGCAACTGCGCCCTGGAATCCATGGGATTCAAAACCTTTGGCTTTGGCGGTGGGCGCGCGGACATCTGGCAGCCCGAAGAGGACATCTACTGGGGCTCCGAAGCGGAATGGCTTGGTGACAAGCGCTACAGCGGCGACAGACAACTGGAAAATCCCCTGGCCGCCGTGCAGATGGGGCTGATCTACGTGAATCCCGAAGGCCCCAATGGTGAGCCAAACGTGCTGGCATCGGGTCAGGACGTGCGCGAAACCTTCGCCCGCATGGGCATGAATGACGAGGAAACCGTCGCCCTGGTGGCCGGTGGACACACCTTCGGCAAGTGCCACGGCGCAGGCGATGCCGCCCAGGTTGGCCCCGAACCCGAAGCCGCCCCCGTCGAAGAGCTGGGGCTCGGCTGGATCAGCAGCCACGGCAGCGGCAAAGGGGACGACACCATCACCAGCGGCATTGAAGGCGCCTGGACCCCCAACCCCACCAAGTGGGATATGGGCTATTTCGACATGCTCTTCGGCTACGACTGGAACCTGGAAAAAAGTCCGGCCGGTGCCTACCAGTGGGTTCCCGTCAATCCGGCGGAAAGTAACCTGGCCCCGGCAGCCCACGACCCCTCCAAAAAGGTCAAGACCATCATGACCACCGCCGACTTGTCATTGCGCATGGACCCCATCTACGAACCCATCTCGCGCCGTTTCCACAAGGACCCCGCAGCCTTTGCCGACGCCTTCGCCCGCGCCTGGTTCAAGCTGACCCACCGGGATATGGGCCCCAAATCCCGCTACCTGGGACCGGAAGTACCCGCCGAAGACCTGATCTGGCAAGACCCCGTCCCCGCCGTCGATCACCCCCTGATTGACGATCAGGACATCGCCAGCCTCAAACAGAAAGTGCTGGCCGCAGGGCTTTCCACCGCCGAACTGGTCTGCACCGCCTGGGCATCGGCCTCCACCTTCCGTGGTTCCGATATGCGCGGCGGTGCCAACGGCGCCCGCATTCGCCTGGCACCCCAGAAAAACTGGGAAGTCAACCAGCCCCAGCAGCTCTCCAAAGTCCTCAGCGCCCTGGAAAGCGTGCAGCAGGAATTCAACCGCGCCCAGACAGGCGGTAAGAAAGTCTCCCTGGCCGACATCATTGTCCTCGCAGGCTGCGCCGCCGTGGAAAAAGCCGCCCAGGACGCCGGCGTCACCGTCACCGTCCCCTTTACCCCCGGACGCACCGACGCCAGCCAGGAGCAGACCGACCCCAACTCCTTTGCCGTACTGGAGCCAAAAGCAGACGGCTTCCGCAACTACCAGAAAAAGGCGTACGCCGTGCGGCCCGAGGAAATGCTGGTGGACAAAGCCCAGCTGCTGACCCTCAGCGCCCCCGAAATGACCGTGCTGGTCGGCGGCCTGCGCGTACTGGGCGCCAACGTCGGCCAGACCAGCCACGGCGTCTTCACCAAACGCCCCGGCACACTCACCAACGACTTCTTCGTCAACCTGGTGGATATGGGCACCGCCTGGAAGCCCGCCTCGGAAGCCGCAGACGTCTTTGAAGGCCGCGACCGCAAAACCGGAGAAGTGAAGTGGACCGCCACCCGGGTTGACCTGGTGTTCGGCTCCAACTCCCAGCTGCGGGCACTGGCTGAAGTCTACGCCCAGAGCGACGCCAAAGAAAAATTCGTGCGCGACTTCGTCGCCGCCTGGAACAAGGTCATGAACCTGGACCGCTTTGACCTGAAGTAACTGACGACCCCCAGAAACCTCAATGATGATTGCCCCCTGTGCCTTTGTGGTACAGGGGGCATAATTATTTCCGCAGACCGTTCACAGATAAAGAAATTCTCACACAAAGCCCGCAAAGGCGCAAAGAAAGGCAGGGGTAAAAGCAGTTTCCACCGCGAATGAACGGGAATAAACGCGAATGGGGGAAATTTCACGCAAAGACTGTGGGGAGGGGAAACCGGAAGAGCTTAACCACGGAAATCACGGAAGACACGGAAGTTACCGCGAATAGACGCGAATAAACGCGAATGGAAAGGCAGGATCTCACGCCCGTTCGCTGCGCTCACTCAAGTCGCGAAGACGCCAGGGAAAAGCAGCAACGAGCGACTGCTCAAAAACGAAGAGATTTTCACACAAAGCCCACAAAGGCGCAAAGAAAGGCAGGGGGAAAAGCAGTTTCCACCACGAATGAACACAAATATACGCGAATGGGGGAGGTAGAATTGCCCCTGCCATCACGAAGCTGGCGCGTCAAAGGCACTGTGGGTGTCTTGAAGTGTCATTTAATCCGCTAGGTCCGGAGCGCGCGGAGAAGCTTGTCGGGTTGAACTAATCATTAGCTTCGTAGTGCAATATACGTGTGCCTAACCCCAAATATTCATACGCGGCTGCAGCCTTCATCACGAGATCAGTGTCCCTGGAAATCATCAGATGGCAGAATGTCGCCAACCCGGCATGCGTCATATCACTGAAAGATGCACGGAATCGCCGCTCTCGGCTCATTTTTGAGTCCCGATAGTAGCCAATATAGTTGAGCTGATGGTAAATCCCGTTGACCTTCTCAAGCGGTGTTCTCTCGCGGCCAGCATCAGCCTCAAACGGGAAAGGCTTCAAGCCAAAGAACATCAAACTCAATTTCCTCAACCGCTAGCCGCTCTTGGACTAGATCCCAGATCTTTAGCAGAACTCCCGGTGGTTTTATATTTTTCAAGACTTTCGGCCCTAAGCCTGTGACTTGATCAAAATTCTTCACGGATATCTCCGGCTCTGCATCCAACTGCTGCCCAATCTCTTTGTACTGCTCCCCCAGAACCTCTGGGAACGCGGCTACCGCCGCCCGTATTTCTTCCGTGATCCCTGGGTTATCTCCAAGTTCTTCCATGGCGGATTCAAGCAACATGCATAACTCGTTTGCTCCTGCCAAGAATATTTCTTCGAAAGATTGAGTTTTTCGCCCATCACAGGACCACATCGTTTGCCAGAAGTCTATGTAGTCATCAGCCCAATGCCTGTTTTTCGGTGAGACGAATGATACATATTCTATCTCATCAAGCATTAAGACGATTTTTTCTCCGTACTCATAGACATTCCTAATTAATTTTTCAAAATCTCTTGATGCGCTACGCTCACTGTAATCGTCTTCAATTGTTATACCAGATTTTATGGCAATATCATTGGCTATGTCGCACAAAAACTCATTCCATTTTGATTTTCGTATATGAGGAACCTTGCAATCATAGTAAAATACAAAAGCTGATCTTTCACTCTCGCAAAGCCTTTTTAGCTTATATAAAAATGAGGTTTTACCAGTTTTTCTTAATCCAAAGATAGCCCGGTTTTCACTTTGCTTTATTGAGTCATAATAATCCATTAAGAGGTTTTGACGACCAAAAAAGTAGGCATCGTCTATAAGAGGTAATGAATAGTTAAAAAGATCCCTCCCGAAGAAATGTTTGTCGAGTGAGTTCCTTACAAACCAATCGTCACCGCTTTGTTTTGCGCGAACTAACAATTCTCTGTGAAACGGGATAACTACCCGTGATTCTTGCCGCGAAGATATATATGACTCCATCCATTCCTCTATATCTTCGACATCGGTAATAAGGAAATAGCTTAGGGTTTCTACCCTTCCTTTAGCTGGCGATGTTGCAAGAATTTGTTCCACCGCCTGAAAGGTCCTAGGCTCCATACGATCATACGGGGCATAGACCAATAGAACCTCATTTTCAAATCCATATGATTCTTTGAAGTGATCCTCAGGAGAAAGGAAATAGACGAACAGTTCTGTATTATACTCCCTTCGCCGTCGCCCCCAAGTAACAAAAAATCCATTTAAGAAAGGAATTAAGAAATCCCTATGTTCGGGATGATCGAAAAGCAACCCATCATTAACTTCCGCTCTTACCTGTCCCAATACCATTTCTCCTTAGATCCGAAAATTTGTAACGCCCGCAGCACGCGCGCCCTTGAAATGGAGCCGAAGGCGCAATGTAATGGGCGTCGCCGTGACTGCGATTGTTAGAAATCCATACCCAGATCATTGCGGATTTGCTCCCATTTTTTTGTCAGTGATGGATTTAGTTTGTGAAATACTTTAGATGAAAGAAGGCAGGAAGACGACGATTTGGCGGTTTCATAAGCTACGAAAGCATCCAGAATTGTGGCAATCTCTTTCGCAGAGTCGCCACCGATCTTATGTAAAAAGTAGTTATGCAGTCTCTCATATGTTCGTTCTTGGCGAACTCTAAGGGCCTCCAAGCTAAGCCACTGAGCAACAATTTCGCCCGAAAAAATAATTTGCGTTATCCACATCATAACATTTAAATCTATACCTCGTAACGAAAACAGAAAAATCCAACAAGCAATATATACAAGCACCCGCGCCCGTTTGGTGATAAGCATTTTTCCAGCCACTTCAGAGCTAAAAAATGCATTTTCCATAGTGTTTGCACCTAGACGCTTTATAGAAGGAGCATACATGTTATTATAGTATAGTGCCGTTTTATCATGAGATAGCGGAGTGCCAAAAGAATCTGAAAGCATTTGCTTTCTTCTCAACTGTTCCGCTCTCGGGATTAGATAAAATCGATTTACTTGCGAGGCGACGAACTGAAAAAGCACTGTCAAAATAAATAATATCGGTAATGATTTCTGCCATAGGACAGGAATATCCTCAGAGAATAGAATAATCAAAGAAAGCAGGGCGTTAATCCAGAAAAGACCTGCCACAATAAACTCTAGCCTCCCCGCTGAACGATAATAGCGAGATACCTCATCAACCCTTTCGTCTTTTTCGTCAGTCATAGTATTGGAACGATCTTTTTGATTTCGATTTCAGCCGATACTGGCATGTCATCGGCTTCATATTGCTTTGCTTTCGTCGCATAATTTTTTGCACGCTCTACTTTATCCTTGATATATTGCGGAGTATCGTAGGTGCAGCTAAAATTTTGCCAAAAATCGTAAAAATAGTCTTTTAAAGATGTGCAGAACCAGTAACTCTGGTTGACGATGTATTTTTCTAAATCATAAGAAGCGAACGGGTACCCTTGCGTAGCGTTCCAATATTTTACCAACCTAACCAAAGGTTTAATTTTATTGTTCTCAGCGGTGTTTTTATCCGATATCTGCCGGTTCGCAGAAGTGGGGTCTGTTGACATCCATTCTTCCCATGAGGACCTTGGCGATGGAATTAGATATCCATAGCTATACACAGCAGGTACAAGCTCAAACCTTATATGATTTAGTGATAATACTATTGTGGGGCTAGATTGAGATATTTCTGATCGTGAGTACTTATTCTCAGCAAACCGCCTGAGTCTATCTAGGTACGTTTGTGGCTTTTTTTGACCATCAGAGGTATCAAAAATAACCATGTAATCTATATCCGATTTTTTATCAGCCTTTCTCGGCAGAATCGTACCTCGACAACTTGATCCGAATTGAAACTTTTCATTTATACCGCCGCCAAAATATGCCTCAAGCCGCGATGATAGCGTATTGATAGATGTTGTAATATTTGATTTTTCTGTACTAGACAGCACCAAATCACTCGCTAAATTGACGAGGTACGAGTTCACAGTCATAGATTACTCCCCAAGATTTCTAACGCCGCCAACACGCGCGGCTTTGCAGTGAAGGCGAAGCCGCAACGGAAAAGCCGTCGCAGTGCTTGGCTTTGTTAGCTCTTAGCACTTCTAATCCTCAAAAAGTGTTTAACAAACGAGCTGGTTAGCTCGAATACAAATTCAATCTCAGCTGTAATGACTGCATCGTCATGCTTAATATAGGTGTTCTGATATTTTGTGTAGTAATCCACAAGCTTCTCAAACATATTTGCTAACTGTGGCGAGCCACCCCGATCTTTTACGTACTGACCGATAGTTGAAATCTGATTCTCTAGGGTTTTGTGATTTCCAAATATTTGGCGGACAAGAATTTCAAGAGCCAGCCTCAGATCATCCAAAGTATTACGCTGAAAAACACCATGGCTATGTTTTTCAAGCGCTTCATCAAAAAGCTTCTTTGCATCTGGATAGTCGGCTAACCAGTGTCTCGCCTCAATGATTTGGGTCTCGTGGATAGCCGTAAGATTATCTTGATCTGCAAAGTCTCGGTATTCTCTGAATAACTTGGTCTTTAGAGTGACAAGCTGAGCTATATCCCCGTTTGCATTCAGTCGATCACACAGCTCACGAATTATTTGATATTGCTGCTTAGGAGAAAATTTTAGCAAGTTATCAAGAAGTGCTGTCCGTTTGTTTGGTGCATCAAAAGGGTATCTAGCATGCGGGATATCGACCGAAAAATCAGCGGCGTAGGCCGATGTTATCTCTACTAGTTTTGGGCCAGACAGACCGTTATTTGTCAGCTCCGTAGCGGCGAACGAAATAAAGGCCGTTGGAATTCTATCGTGCATCGTTGTTTTCCTAAGAGCTAACTACATTTAGGCGTCAAAACTGACGTTATGCACTTTTTGAAAAAACGTCCAAATTGACACATAAAAACTCCTATCCTGAAACTCAGACTGCAACCCTTGCAGAAACGACAACTTTCTGTATAGTGTTGCATTTGTACAAGTTTATCCGTCAGATATGCAACTTGCAAAACCGTATCATTCCAAGCCTGACGCCAGGTTCAACTTGCATGGTAACACAACAAACGTTACGCGAAAATACAATTTATTGCATAGCTCGTAAATGGGGAATTTATTCATTTGTTTTCCCTTGGCGACTTTGCGCCTTGGCGAGATGCATATCTTTTCCTCTTTTTTCGTGCCTTTCGTGTTTTTCGTGGTTCAATCTCTCCTTGCCTTTTCACCGCGTCCCTGCGTGCTCCGCGAGAAACCTGCCTTTACAGGCTGCTGAAAAACCCTCATCTGTGGTGTTGCACGCCTTGCACCTGAGCATTTTTCAATTGCCTGCGTATTTTGAGGTATTGAAAGACACTTTCTTTAAAATTCTCTTTTCAGAAAAGACAATCTCCTCTCGCAAAGCCGCTGAGAACGCAAAGAAGATGGGCAGCCAAATCAGTTAACCTTGTATTTTCCTCTGCGTCTTCGCGACTTGAGTGAGCGCAGCGAACGGGCGTGAGATCCTGCCTTTCCATTCGCGTTTATTCGCGTCTATTCGCGGTAACTTCCGTGTCTTCCGTGATTTCCGTGGTTAAGCTCTTCCGGTTTCCCCTCCCCACAGTCTTTGCGTGAAATTTCCCCCATTCGTGTATATTCGGGTTCATTCGTGGTTCAGAATGCCTTTGGGTTCTCCAAACGCGGTTCCACGTCCCTTGCCTTTCCAGGCTCCTCATTCCCCCAGGTGCTTCTGCAGCCGGAATATTTCGTCCCGCACGCTGGCGGCGGATTCAAAGTCCAGTTCTTCGGCGTGGCGCTGCATTTTGGCTTGCAGTTCCACGATTTTTTCCCGGATCTGGTAGTCGGCGAGCTGGCCGATGTCCACTTTGCCTTGCAGGCGTTCCTGGCGTTCTTCGGCCAGTTCGGGGATCAGGTCTTTGCCGATGGCTTTGCTGATGCCCTGGGGGGTGATGCCGTGTTCTTCGTTGTAGGCTTGCTGGATGGCGCGGCGCTTGGCGGTGGTGTCGATGACGCTTTGCATGCTCTGGGTGACTTTATCGCCGTACATGATGACGCGGCCTTTGAGGTTGCGGGCGGCGCGGCCAGCGGTCTGCATCAGGCTGCGTTCGCTGCGCAGGAAGCCTTCCTTGTCGGCGTCCAGGATGGCGACGAGTTGCACTTCGGGGATGTCCAGGCCTTCGCGCAGCAAGTTGATGCCGACGACGACGTCATAGACGCCCAGGCGCAGGTCGCGGATGATTTCGCTGCGTTCGATGGTGTCGATTTTGGAGTGCAGGTATTTGACTTTGATGCCCAGCTGGATGAGGTAGTCGCTGAGGTTTTCGCTGAGGCGGATGGTGAGGGTGGTGACGAGGGCTTTGCCGCCTTCGGCGATGACTTTTTTCAGTTCAAAGACGAGGTTGTCCACCTGGCCGGTGGAGGGGCGCACTTCGATTTCCGGGTCCAGCAGGCCAGTGGGGCGGATGATGAGTTCGGTGATGGTGTGGCCGGAGAGTTCCTTTTCGTATTCGGCGGGGGTGGCGGAGACGTAGACGGCCTGGGGCAGGATGCTGTTGAACTCTTCAAAGTTCAGGGGGCGGTTGTCCAGGGCGGCGGGCAGGCGGAAGCCGTAGTCCACCAGGGTCATTTTGCGGCTGCGATCACCGTTGTACATGCCGCGCACCTGGGGGATGGTGACGTGGGATTCGTCAATGAAAATGAGGGCGTCGTCGGGCATGTAGCTGAGCAGGGTGTGGGGCGGCTCGCCTTCGCTGCGGCCATCCACATAGCGGGAGTAGTTTTCGATGCCCTGGCAGAAGCCGAACTCCTCCAGCATTTCAATGTCGAAGTTGGTGCGCTGTTCAATGCGCTGGGCTTCCAGCAGTTTGTTTTCGCTGCGGAAATAGTCCAGGCGTTTTTTCAGGTCGGCCTTGATGCTGCCGATGGCCCGCTCGATGATGCTTTTGTCGGCCACGTAGTGGCTGTTGGGGTAGATGCGCAGCTTTTCAATGCTGCGGCGCTTTTCACCGGTCAGGGGGTCGATTTCCCAGATGGCTTCCACGGTGTCGCCGAAGAATTCAATGCGGATGGCGGAGTCGATTTCGTAGGAGGGGAAGATTTCGATGATGTCACCCCGGCGGCGAAAGGTTCCACGGCGAAAGTCAGTGTCGTTGCGGGTGTACTGCACGCGCACCAGCTCTCCGGCCAGCTCCTCCATGTCCACTTCGCTGTCCACATCCACGGGGATGACCATGTCCAGGTAGAATTCGGCGGAGCCCAGGCCGTAGATGCAGCTGACGGAGGCAACGATAAGTACGTCACGGCGCTCCAGGATGGAGCGGGTGGCGCTGTGGCGCAGGCGGTCGATCTTGTCGTTGATGCTGGAGTCCTTCTCGATGAAGGTATCGGTGGTGGGAATATAGGCTTCGGGCTGGTAGTAGTCGTAGTAGCTGACAAAGTACTCCACGGCGTTGTCGGGGAAAAACTCCTTGAACTCCTGATAGAGCTGGGCCGCCAGGGTCTTGTTGTGGGCGATGACCAGGGTGGGTTTCTGCACGGCTTCCACGATCTTGGCCATGGTGTAGGTTTTGCCCGAGCCCGTTACCCCCAGCAGCACCTGGTGCTTTGTGCCCTCCGTGATGTGGCGGGTGATTTTTTCGATGGCCTGGGGCTGTGAGCCGGCGGGGGAGTAGGGGGAGACGACGCGGAATTGCATGGAAAACACCCTCTGGCTGAAGTTTCTCTGCAGTATAGCAGGTGCGGGACGCGGTCTCCACTTTCATCTGTCCGGATTACCGGCTCAGTAATAGGGGATTCCCAGGAAGAGGTAGGCTGCGCCCCGGCCCTCACTGCCATGGGCCAGGGAGAGGTAGAGGGGGCCGAGCCCAGTGTCCAGGGCGGTGAAGAGGCTGGCTGACCACGGGCTGTGGCGCAGGTTGTCGTGGGAGAAGTCCGGTTCATCCCACACGTTGCCGGTTTCCAGCAGCACTCCGCTGTAGGCTTTGCCCAGCACGGGCAGGCTGCCCGTGTGGCGAAAGGCCATCAGTTGTGCCAGGGCCACTCGCTCGCCCACCAGTTCTTCGCCGCGATAGGCGCTCAGGTTGAAGAACCCTCCCAGGCGGAACTGGTCGAAATAGGGTATATCGGTGTCCAGTCCACTGCCGCCCCGGAACGAGAGTACGACACTGTTTCTGCCCCAGCTCAGGGCGTGGGCAGCGCGGCCTTCAACGCGCCGGTAGGAGGTCTGGCTGTCGGGGTTGTCCAGGGTCGCGTACCAGTCAAGGGCAAAGGCACTGCCCTGGGTGGGAAAGGTGGGATTATCCATCTGGTCATAGGTGATGCTGGCGGTATAGCCGGTCTGCCACTGCTCGTCCTCGGGCAGGGCGGAATCCCCCACCAGGACGGTGGCCCTGTGGAAGCGGCGCACGATGCCCAGGCGCCCTTCACCCCAGCGCCCCACATGGGTGCCGATTTCCAGGCCGGTGCCATAGTGGCTGACGTTGTAACGGGCAATGGGCTGCTCCTGCTGATACACCTGATGAGGCTGGCTGTGATAGCTGATGTGGGGGGCGAGGAAGAGCTCGCTGCCCAGGAAGAGGGGCTGGTTGAACTCGCTGTACAGCTGCCGCTCGTGGCCGATCTTGAAGATATTGCGCCACTGGGCGCCAAGGCCGTTCAGCCAGGTTTTGCGATAGCTTGCCAGGGCGGTGAAGCGGGAGTCACCTTCAGAGTCAGTGTAAAGCTCCATGCCAAAGCGCAGAAAATCGCCACCGGGCCTCTCCGTGGCGCTGATGATAACGTGGGTGCCGTTGCCGGGCTCCTCGCTCAGGTGGTAATCCAGACGCTCAAAGTCTCCGCTGGCGTAGATGCGGTTCAGGCTGGCGTGGAGGGTGGACTGGTCAAAGGCCTGCTGCGGGTCGAGCCGCAGGCGTCGCTGCAGCACGTCGGGATTGACGCGGGTCAGCTCAGGCAGGCTGATCGTGCGGATAGACAGCGAGTGGGCCAGGGGAGTACGGTGCTCGCGATACCACTGGTCGTATTCGCCCGGGCTGAGGCTGAGGGGCCGCAGCTGGTCGTAGAGCAGGGCAGCGGCCCGGTAGCCTTCGGCGATCAGGGGGCGTACGGGGGTGAAATCGCTGGCCGAATAGCTGCCGACTCTGGGGCTGATGAGGAGGTCGTAGGGGCGCAGTTCCTGCAGTCCATGGCGCACATTGTACTGGACGGGGATTTTGGTGATGCGCTGGGCCACTGTCAGGATGGAAGCAGGCTCATCCGCCCGGGCGCCGGTATCGGTATCGGGGCTGATGTTGACGGCGATGATGAGGTCGGGCTTGCAGTCCCGAAGGGCCACTGCGATGGGCAGATTGTTGACCAGGGCGCCGTCGAAGAGCAGGCGACCTTCATGGTATACGGGAGGAAAGACGCCGGGGACGCTCATGCTGGCCAGCAGGGCTGTGGAGAGATCACCCCTGCTCATGGTGACGGCTTCGCCGCTTTCCAGGTCGGTGCCGATGGCCCGGAAGGGGATGGGCATCTGGTCAAAGTCCATCACTGGCTGGAATCCCGTCAGCTCCCGGAAGAAAAAGTGCAGATTGTGGGTGTTGATCAATCCGGCAACGGGGTAGATGCGCGTACCCTGCATGTTGATGGTGAAGTCGAAAAAGTTGAGCCAGTCTTCCTGCTTCTGGTGGAAGGGAATGAAGGAGCGGTGGGGCGTACTGGAAAAGAGACGCTCCCAGTCGGCGCTGCTGATGGCTTCTTCCAGCTTCTGTACCGAAAAGCCGCTGGCGTAGGCACCTCCCACCAGCGCTCCCATGCTGGTTCCCGCGATGCAGTGCACGGGAACGCGCATCTCCTCCAGAAACTGCAGCACTCCCACATGGGCGATGCCCTTGGCTCCGCCGCCGCTGAGCACCAGGGCGACGCGGGGCGACTCCTGGGCTGAGCCGGACATGGCCGTGGCGACCAGCAGACAAAGGGGCAAAAGGGTGCTTCGCAGGTATTTCATCACGGCACCTTGCGCAGGTGAGCCAGGTAAAAGCTATCCATGAACGCGTCGGGCAGAATGCGCCTGGTTCTTTCCAGGCGCGGGTCGAACTCCTTGCCCAGCCAGTGGGTCAGGCCGGGTATGGTGTTGGCGAAGGGCAGCTCCAGCGGTAGAATATCCACCGCGTCACCATATTTTTTCAGCAGCGCCGCCACCATGGCTTCGTTTTCTTCAGGCGCGAAGGAGCAGGTGCAGTAGACCATGGTTCCCCCTGGCTTGAGAGACTGCCAGGCCGAAAAGAGCAGGGGCTTCTGTTTGCGGGCCGCCTCACGGATTTTCGCGGGGCTCCAGAACTGCCAGCTGGCAGGATTGTCGGCGTGAAAACGGGCCTCCGAAGAGCAGGGCGCGTCCAGCAACACCCGGTCAAAGTGCTCTGGACAGGCCAGGCCCACAGTGCGCCCGTCGCGCAGATAGGTGTGTACGATGGAAGCCCCAAAGGCTTCCACATTGGCCTTCAGGCGAAAGAAGCGGTCCTTGACCGCCTCCACAGCGGATATCCAGCCGCGGTTTTCCATCAGAGCCGCCAGGTGCAGGGTCTTGCCACCGGGGGCGGCCGCCAGATCGAGCACCTGTTCGCCGGGCCGGGGATTCAGGAGCAGTACGGGTGCCATGCTGGAGAGATTCTGTATATAGATACGGCCCTCAGAAAAAGCAGCGGAAGTACTCAGCAGGGAGCGCTGCCCGTGGGGCACCACAAAAGCTTCCGCGCACCAGGGAACCGGGCTGGCACTGATGTCCAGGGCTGAGAGCTCTGCCAGCGCGTCCGCCGTGGAACTGCGCAGCGTATTCACCCGAAAGGAGCA
Organism: Desulfurispirillum indicum S5; assembly: GCF_000177635.2. Classification (NCBI taxonomy): domain Bacteria; kingdom Pseudomonadati; phylum Chrysiogenota; class Chrysiogenia; order Chrysiogenales; family Chrysiogenaceae; genus Desulfurispirillum; species Desulfurispirillum indicum. The sequence continues at coordinate 2,848,703 of NC_014836.1, read as the reverse complement.
GGTTCGGTGCTGGTGAAAGGTGGCAAAGACCTGTTCGTACCAGGATGGGGGTACGATGGCGGTCAGGCGTTGCAGAAACTCCGCGGGCAGGGGGCTGCTGTAACTCATGTCATGAACCTCTGATTCTCTTCAGGTGCCTGGTATAATAGCGTAAAAAAATTAACATGTAACTGAAGTTTCGCATCCCCGAAACGGCAGGTTGTCAGCGCTGACCCTGATGTCATGCTGCAATGGCCGAAATGGTTCTACACAGACTGCGTCGCTTGACATTATCCTCACCATATATACGAGTTTCTTTTGCCACTTTTTTCCCGCAAAAAGTGGCTGGGAAGCGGCCCCCAGTGCTGTCCTTTTCAGCCGTCCGCTTGCCTGGAACTGGGGACCGCAAACAACCGCCCTCCATGGCTTTTGGTTTGCGGTTGCCGCCCTCGTGGCGGCAACCCTGCGGGTCCATCGCGTTATGCAGGCAATTGAAAAGTTCTCAGGTGCAAGGCGCAAGCAAGGTGAGGAGTGAGACGTACTCCCTGTACGTCGCAGTGACGAGCGATGCCCGGCAACGCAGCAGATGGGCCTCTTTGGGCAGCCTGCTGCCGGATCTCCAGAACAGGCGAGCAAACGATCCGGAAAAACGGGCGTTCGGGGGGCGGTTTTTTTGGTCCTTTTTTGGCCGCACCAAAAAAGGGCAATGTACGGCATAGCCTGGATGCTGAATGAGTCAAGCAGGGAAAACGGAAGCGATTTGCTCGTGGCAAATGACAATTATCTAACGCTTTACTCCAAAGTCAAGAGGCGCGAAAGTTGAGATGTAAGTAATTCCAACTTAATACGTATGAATCGCGGATGTAACTCCAGAAATTCACATTCACAATGGGCATCGCCAGATATCATCGAAGTGTTTTGCCACTTTTGACTCGCCCAAAGCGGCTGGGAAACGATCTCCCGTACTGCCCTTTTCAGCTCACGCACTGGAGTGAGGCAAAGAAAATCGTCAACTATATCCTTGTGATATGGAAAACGCGATGTAATTCAGCGGGGGATTTGTACCGCTGGCAGGGGAGGTGACAGAATAGAACAAAAGAATTTTCGCACAATAAAACAATATGCTATAGTCAGCGAGTTTGCAAAAAAGCCTTGACAGGTTTGCTATACTTAACTGATCGAAAGAATCCGGCTCCCGTAACAGGAACACTCCCTATGCAACAGACACGCGTTCTCATCGTCGAAGACGAGAGTATTGTAGCACTGGATATCAAAAGCACCCTGAAGAACCTTGGTTATGATGTGGCCGGAATATGCGCCTATGGCGAAGAAGCTGTCAAGGCGGTCGAGGATCTCTCCCCCCATCTGGTGCTGATGGATATCGTGCTCAAGGGCGACATGGATGGTATTGAAGCAGCGGAAATCATCCGCCAGCGCTTCCATGTTCCCGTGGTCTTCCTCACTTCCCATGCCGACAAACAGACTCTGGAGCGGGCCAAAATCACCAAACCCTTCGGGTATATCATCAAGCCCTTTGACGACCGCGAAATTCACTCCAATATCGAAATGGCCCTGCACAGTCACGATGTGGAAAAGCGTCTGCGCGAAAGCGAAGAGCTGTTTCGCGTCCTGGCGGAGAACTCGGTTGCCGGCATCTTTATTGTGGAGAACGATCGCTTTGTCTATGCCAATCCGGAGTTTTTGAAGATTACCGGTTACAGCGCCGATGAGCTGGAGCAGATTCCCTTCTCCCAGCTTCTGTGCAACGAATTCCGCTATATCGCCGAGTCCATGCATAACTGCGATGTGGCGGCCAAGATGCAGAAGACCATTCGGATCACCTCCAGGGATCAGGATGAGCGCTGGCTGGAGCTTGCCACCAACACGGTGGTGCTGCGGGATCGCTGCTCCGGTATCGGCACGGCCATGGATGTCAACGAACTCAAGCAGCTGCAGATGCAGATGGAGATATTTGCCACCACGGATATGCTGACGGGTTGCTACAACCGCCGCAAGTTCGAGGATATTTTTCGGGTGGAGACCGAGCGGGCACGACGCTACCGGCAGCCTCTGGCGGCGGTACTCTTTGATATCGATCACTTCAAGCAGGTGAATGATACCCATGGGCACAATGTGGGCGATGATGTGCTGCGCACTCTGGCAGCGCTGGTCCGGGGCAGCCTGAGGCCCAGCGATTACCTGGTACGCTGGGGGGGCGAAGAGTTCCTGGTGCTGGCGACGGAAACCAACGCCCGCCAGGGTGGCCATCTTGCCCAGCGCATCCGCCGTCTGATCGAACGCAGCGAGTTCGCGGCGGTGGGGACGGTGACCATCAGCCTTGGTGTGACGGAGTTTGTGTCGGACGATGAGCTGCATACCTTCATCAAGAGGGCCGACGACGCGCTCTATCTGGCGAAAAACAAGGGGCGCAACCGGGTGGAGGTTCATGGGCTCAGCTCGGAAGAAGCCCGTGAAACGGGTCCATGAAGCAGCGCTGGTCAATGAAGGACTTCACCTGTATTCACTTCCCCCTGCTTGCCATTGTCCTGATATTTTTCTGCCTGCTGCCCTTCCTTGTCCACCAGTCCCACTCAAGAATAACTCTTCAGAACGAAAATGCCATCGCGGAGACCCGCCAGCTTTTCCAGCACACCATTGATCTGCGCCATGCCATAGCCTCATTCAGCTACGAAACCGCTTTCAATATTCCCCGCATCCAGCAGCTGCTGTGGGAGCACTCCCGAGGTGAGCGCCTGGCGGAAGCCGTGCGTCGGGAACTGGCCAGTGAAGCGCAAAGCATATATCGTTCATTGCAGCGGATGGGCTTTGATCACCTCTACTTCCATGACAGAGACGGAACCGTGGTACTGCGCATGCACGCGCCCCATGCCTTCGGGGATAACCAGCAGCACAGCCGTGCCATGATTGCCGCCATGGTTGAAAAGCCCGTGGCTCTCAGCGGATTTGAAGGTGGTCAGATGACCACGGGGCTGCGTTTTCTGTTCCCCCTTTTTCACCAGGGGGTGCATGTGGGCTCCGTTGAGGTGGCGAGTTCCTCCGCCAGTCTGTCCCGGGAGTTTTCCTCGACCTTGTCCTCCTCCTCCTATCACTTCCTCGTTCCTCGTGCAGCGGTGAAAGCCCGTGTCTCGGCGTCGGATTTTCGGCGCAACTATGGTGAAAGCCTGATGTGCCCGGAGTTTGTTATCGAAAGCGCGCTGACCTCCCCCGATGAAAGGGGGCAGCTGGCTGACCTGGAGCGGGCCCTGGCAAAGCAGCGCTCCTTTGACTGCTCTGTCCTGATGGGTCCCGAACCCGGCGCGACAGTGCTGCGCTGGCAGGAGCATAACTACCAGGTGCTCGCGCTGCCCGTCAGGGACTTTGCCGACACGACCATCGCCCACCTGGTGGTCTACCGGAAGGCTCCTGTCATTGGTCAGATCAAGCGTTCTTTCTGGCTGGCGTTCACCGGCCTGGGAGTGGTGACGACACTGGCGGTTATCTTTGTGATTCTGCGCATTCGCCACCGCCTGACGCTGGAGCAGCAGCTGCAGCAGAAAATCGTCCTGGAGGAGCAGCGCGAGCAGCAGGCCCGGGATCTGGAGAGCAAGAATCGCACCCTGGAGCGGGCTCAGGATGAACTTGTACAGAAAACCATCGAGCTTGAGCGCAGCAATTACTACAAATCGGAGTTCCTGGCTAATATGTCCCATGAACTGCGCACGCCCCTGAACTCTATTTTGCTGCTCTCTTCGCTGCTGATGCGCAGTGAAGCGGAGTTTCGCCCGGAGGAAGTGGAGAAGTTCAAGGTGATCCACATCTGCGGCAAGGAGCTTTTGACCATGATCGACGAGGTTCTGGATTTCTCCCGCCTTGAATCGGGGCGGGTGGAACTTCACCTGGAGCCTCTGCACACCAGTTTTCTGGTGGATTTTCTGCGCAGCAAGTATCACTATGAAGCCAGTGAGAAGGGGTTGGAGCTCGTGGTGGAAGATCAGTGGCAAGGTTCCATGATCACCGACAGCAAGCGACTGCTGCAGATTCTGCAGAACCTCATCGTCAACGGACTGAAGTTTACCCGTGCGGGCCACGTGAGCCTGCGCATACAACCCAGCGGACGGGCTGATCTGCCGCTGAGCTTCACCGTCTGCGATACGGGAATCGGTATCGAACAGGCGAAGCGGCAAGTCATTTTCGAAGCCTTTACCCAGGCCGATGGCAGTATCAGCCGCGAATTCAAAGGCACTGGCCTCGGTCTGGCCATCAGTCGTAACCTGGCAGTACTGCTGGGAGGCACACTCACTCTGCAGAGCAGTGAAATGGGCAAGGGCAGCTGTTTTGAGCTGCTGCTGCCCCAGGAAAGCACGCTGCCCGACTGAAGAGATTGGCAGCAACAATGGCACTCTGCTCAAGGAAAACGTACCCATAGCCAGGAGGAAAACCATGGCACCACCGCAAGCCGGCTATACGCTTCTGAGTGTTGATGATAACAGCTTTAATCTTTTCAGCCTGCAGGCTTTGCTGGAGCAGCTGCCCCAGTGCCGTGTCATCAATGCATCCTCTGGACAGGAGGCGCTGGAAATCCTGGGGCGCGAGCCTGTTGACCTGATTCTGCTGGATATTCAGATGCCCGTCATGAACGGCTTTGAGCTGGCGCAGCATATCAAAGTGCTCCCCCAGGCCATGGATGTGCCCATTATCTTTCTCACCGCGTTCTATAAAAGTGAAGAGTTTGTGCGCCAGGGTTTCGATGTCGGCGCCGTGGACTACCTCACCAAGCCGCTGGATAACCAACAGCTGCTCAACAAGGTCCGCATGTACCTGCGTCTGATTGAAAAGGAGCGGCAGCTGCGCCAGGCCAATACCCGGCTGCGCCGCGAGCTTGAGTTCAACCGCCAGCTCATGGAGACCATTCCCCTGCCCCTCTTCCTGAAAGATGCCGATGGTTGTTATCTGGAGGTGAATCCTGCCTTTGAAGAGCTGGTGGGACGCACCATGCCGGAGCTCCTGGGCAAAACCTGCCGGGAGGTTATCGCGGCTAAATGGTGCAAGACCTGTGAAGATCACGACCAGCGCCTGCTGGCAGGCAAAGATCAGACGCTCAGCTGCGAAATGCAGATACAGCGCGGCGATGGCAGCTGGGCCGATGTGGTGTTCACCAAGTCCCGCATCGAAGTTCATGAAGATGATTTCACCGGCATCGTGGGAGTACTCACCGACGTCACGGAACGCAATCGTGCCCAGCAGGAAATCACGACCCAGAAGGCGCTGCTGGAGTCGCTGCTGGACTCTATACCGGATATTATCTTCATCAAGGATGGTGACGGCAGTTACCTTGGCTGCAACCGGGCCTTTGAGCAACTGGTGGGCGCGAAGCGCGCAGAAGTTGTGGGCAAGACCGATTACGACCTGTTTGAGCAGGAACTTGCCGCCGAATTTCACCGTCAGGATCGGGTGATGCTGGAGCATGGGCAGGCTCGCCGCCATGACGATTGGGTGACCTATCCCGATGGTCGTCGCGCCATGATGGATACCCTGAAAACACCATACTGCGACGAGCATGGCCAGATGATTGGTCTGATCGGCGTGGCCCGCGATATCACCGAACGCGAGCAGCTGCGCCAGCAGCTGGAACAGCTCTCCTTCACCCTGGACAACAGCGTCGAGGCAGTACTCATCCACTCCATCGAAGGTGAGTTTGTCTATGCCAATCGCGCTGCTTCGGAGCTTTATGGCTACACCGTTGAAGAACTGCGCAGGGACGTGCGCCTGTGGCATGTGGATCGCCAGTTTAACCCGGAAAATACCCGTAAGCGCCTGCTGGCAGTGCGCAACAAGGGTTACTTTACCCAGGAAGTGGAAAACTGCACCCGCGATGGCGTGGTTTTTCCCGGCGAGGTGCGGGTACAGAATATGCAGTATGGTGACCAGGAACTCTTTCTCGTCTTTGTGCGTGATCTGACCCAGGAGAAGTTCGCACGCCAGCGCCGGCGGGAGCTGCTGGCCAAGAAGACGATTCTCGAGAACATGAACGACGCCATTTTCATTCACGATGTGAATGGCCAGATTCTCGAAGTCAACGAGAACATGCTGCGGATGTACGGGGTCAGCGCCGAAGAAGCACTCAGCTTTGACATTGCCAGGGACTACTCTGCCCCCGATAACGATTTCACCCTGCTGCCAACGATGTGGCAGCAGGTGGTTCAGGGCGAGGTCAGGCGTTTTGAATGGCACGCCCGGCGGCCCCATGATGGAAGTAGCTTCTATGTGGATGTGATCCTGCGCAAGATATCCCTGGACGAGCGAGACGTCATACTGGCCAGCGTGCGGGATATCACGGAGCAGAAGCAGCTGCGCGACAATACCCTGGCTTCCCTCAAGGAGAAGGAGATGCTGCTCAAGGAGATTCACCACCGGGTGAAGAACAATATGCAGATCGTCTCAAGCCTGTTAAACCTGCAGTCCCTGCACAGCTCCGATGACGCCCGCGTGGTGGAAGTTCTGGAAGAGTGCCAGAGCCGCATCCGCTCCATGGCCCTGATCCACGAAAAGCTGTACCAGTCGGACACCCTGGCGCGCATCGACTTTGCCGGCTACGTCAGAACCCTGTGCCAGAATCTCTTCCGCACTTACAAGGCCAATGCCCAGGCGATCAGCCTGGAGGTGGATGTCGCCGATGTCACCTTCAGCATCAACACGGCTATTCCCCTGGGACTCATCCTCAACGAACTCATTTCCAATGCCCTGAAGCACGCTTTTGCGGATCGGGAAAAGGGAGTCCTTTTCATCAGGCTGCAACCCCAGTCCGGGGGCCGCTATCTGCTGGAAGTGCAGGATGATGGCGTGGGATTCCCCGCCGGATTTCTGCTGCAGGGGCAGGGCAGCCTGGGAATGGAGCTGATCCACACCCTGTCCGAGCAGCTGAGTGGCTCAGTGCGCCTTGGGAATACCCACGACAGCGGTGGATACGTGGTCGTGGAGTTTGAAGAAGCGTAACGGGTTCAGGGAAGTAGTTCTGCACAGACTGCGTCACTTGATCTTATCCTGCACCAGGTATACGAGTTTCTTGTGCCACTTTGGACCCGCCCAAAGTGGTGCCTGGAACTGGGGACCGCAAACAACCGCCTTCCCTGGCTTTTGGTTTGCGGTTGCCGCCCTCGTGGCGGCAACCCTGCGGGTCCATAGCGTTATGCAGGCAAGACCCGAACGGGACACCTGCAGGAAGCAGGTGGTCCGGCAGCACTGCAGGGATGCAGGGGTCAGGCAACGCAAAGAGGCCCAGGTGCAAGGCGCGGGCAAAGCGAGGAGCGAGGCGTACTCCCTGTACGTCGCAGTGACGAGCGATGCCCGGCAACGCAGCAGATGGGGGCTCTTTGAGCAGCCTGCTGCCGGATCTCCAGGACAGGCGAGTAACGAACCGGAAAAACGGGCGTTCGGGGGGCGCGTTTTTGAGTCCTTTTTGCGCGGTCAAAAAGGACAATGTCTTCTCTGTCTATGAATGGCTACACTGGATTTTCGGTACCAGTGCCTCGATGGAGGCAAAAAGTTCCTGGGTGTTGATGGGCTTGTACAGATGCAGGTCAGCCAGATCACTCTGGTACTGATCACTCTTGTAGGCGGTCAGCACTACAATGGGATTGCGGAAATCATGTTCATGGCGCAACTTTTCAATCAGGCCCAGGCCGCCCAGGCCGGGCATTTCAATATCGGTGACCACAATATCCGCCGGATGGTCGGCGAAAGCCTCCAGGGCTTCCAGACCATTGGCCGCAAGGCGCACTTCACGCACCCGTCTTCCCATCATGCGCCCGATGGAGCGCAGGGTCAGCAGATCGTCTTCCACGTAGAGTATGCTGATATCTGCCAGGCTTCTGGTGGTATCGGTAGTGGACATGGTGTCTTTCCTTGCGGTGTTGTAATGCCCAGAGAACGGCGCATATGGTTGCGATTTGTAAACTGCTTTGCGGCATTGTAAACCCGATTATCATATCAGTTGAGAAAAACTTCAAGCACTTCCTTGAACCTGGAACCAGAAGGCCACGAAGAAGCGCGTTTTTTCCGGTTTTTTTCCAGACCTGTCGGACGAACTCTTTTTTGCTTCTGTCAGGAGGTTTTGGTATCCTTGCCCGCAACAGTTTACCGGATCCTGCAGGTGTTCCGCATCGGGGTATTTTCCGGTAAAATGCTTTCTTATCGCGATTCACATCATCATACAAGCGAGGTTTCCGTGAATAAGCAGGATGACAAAAAGCTCTGGGGTGGCCGCTTCGAAAAGCCCATGGAAAAATTCACCGAGGAGTTTACCGCCAGCGTCAGCTACGACCAGAAGCTCTACCGTTACGATATCATCGGTTCCATTGCCCACTGCCGTATGCTGACGAAGCAGGGCATCCTGCACGAGGTGGAGCGCGACATGATCATCACGGGGCTGGAGAGTATCCTGCACGATATCGAACACGGAGATTTCGAGTTTCTGGTCAGCCTGGAAGATGTGCACATGAACATCGAAAAGCGCCTGATTGAAAAGATCGGCCCCGTGGGCGGCAAGCTGCACACGGCCCGCAGCCGTAACGACCAGGTGGCTCTGGACAGTCGCCTCTACGCCCGCGACGCGGTGAAGCAGATCATTGAGCTTGTGCGCAATCTGCAGCGCGCCCTGGTGGAGCAGGCCAGCCAGCACACCGAAACCATTATGCCCGGCTACACCCACCTGCAGACGGCCCAGCCCATTGTGCTGGCCCACCACCTGCTGGCCTACTTTGAAATGTTCGATCGCGATGCCCAGCGCTTCAGCGAGATATATCAACGGGTCAACGTGCTGCCCCTGGGCGCGGGAGCCCTGGCGGGAACCACCTTTGACATCGACCGCCAGTACGTGGCCCGCGAACTGGGCTTTGACGGTGTCAGCCGCAACAGCCTGGACACGGTCAGCGATCGCGATGCCTTTATCGAAATCTGCAGTGCCGCGTCCCTGGTGATGATGCACCTGTCGCGCCTCTCCGAAGAATTCATCCTGTGGAGTTCCTCGGAATTCCGCTTCCTGCGCCTTTCCGATGGCTACTGTACCGGCTCCAGCATCATGCCCCAGAAGCGCAACCCCGACGTGAGCGAACTGGTGCGGGGCAAGACCGGGCGGGTCTACGGCAACCTCATCAGCCTGCTGACGGTGATGAAGGGCCTGCCCCTGGCCTACAACAAGGATATGCAGGAGGACAAGGAACCCCTGTTCGATACCATTGACACCGTGGTGGGCTCCCTGCGCATCTACGCCGACATGATTTGCACCGCCGCCTTCAACGCCGAGCGCATGCGCGCCGTGGCCGGACTGGGCTTCTCCACCGCCACTGACCTGGCCGACTACCTGGTGCGCGGCGGCCTGCCCTTCCGCGATGCCCATGAAGTGGTGGGTAAAATGGTGGCCCACTGCGAGAAACATCAGATCGACCTGCCAGAGGTGGACCTGGCCACCATGCAGGGCTTCCACCCCTCCATCGGCGAGGACATCTACCAGTTCATCACCGTGGAAAAGAGTGTCCAGAGCCGCAGATCCTATGGAGGAACGGCGCCTGAACAGGTGAAGGTCCAGCTCGAAGCTATCCGCAGCCGCCCCGAATTCGCCTGAGTAACGGGGAGCTGGCGGCGTGAGTGCGATTCTGGAAGAGGCCCTGCAGCAGCTGGCAGCGGAACGCCTGGTGAAGCACGCTGTCCTGGGCGTTGAAAGCGTCGATGGCCAGCTGAGCTGGATTGGGGTGGCGGGCAGCGCCCAGCCTGATGGTACGCCCATGGGGGCGCAGACTCCGTACTTCATTGCCAGCATCACCAAACTGTATATTGCGGCTGCCCTCCTGAAACTTCAGGAACAGGGGGTGCTCAGCACCGGCGACCTTCTCTGCGCTCACCTGCCCCACTCCCTGATTGGCCAGCTGCACCACTATCGCGGCATGGACTTTACCGGCGAACTGACGCTGCAGCACCTGCTGAGCCACACCTCCGGACTGCCCGACTGGATTGTGGATCGCCCCCGTGGCAGAAGCAGCCTGCTGGAGGGCATTGCAGCGGAAAGTGACCGTTCCATTGATCTTGCGCAGATGCTGGAGTATGTCCGCAGCGAGCTGGAGGCTCACTTTCCGCCCCAGTCCCCGGGGAAGGCAAAGCCCAGAGTCCGTTATTCCGATACCAACTTCCAGCTTCTCATCGGCGTTCTGGAGCACCGGCTGGAAATGCCCTTTGGCCAGGTGCTGCGCAATCTCATCCTGGAGCCCCTGGGCCTGGAAAATACGGTTCTCTGTGATCCGGCGGGTGGCCACGAGCCGATGCCGGCCACGGTGTGGGCTGGTGCCACGCCCCTGCGCATCCCTCGCCTGATGGCCTCCTTTCGCGATCTGTACAGCACCGCCAGGGATCAGCTGGATTTTCTGCGGGGCCTGACGCAAGGACAGCTGCTGAGCGATGAATTATCCCTGAGGCAGATGCAGCGCTGGAACTCCTTCGGTGTGCCACGGGATCTGGCGTCGCTGCAGCTTCCCGGCTGGCCAATTCAGTATGGAGCCGGTATGATGCGCTTTCAGGTTCCCCGGATTCTGACGCCTTTCAAGCCGGTTCCTGCGGTGATTGGACATACGGGTGCCAGTGGCTCGTGGCTCTTTTTCTGCCCGGAAAAGCAGCTGTTTCTCTGTGGCACGGTGGATCAGGTTGCGGCCGCGCCCCTGCCCTTTCGCTTTCTTCCCAGGCTCCTGCGAGCCCTTGAATAACCAGGAGATACCTATGAAATCTGTTTATGGCGTCCTGTTTCTGCTCCTCCTCGTCGCCCTGGCGGGCTGCGGGGTGAAGACACCCATCATCCTGGAAGAAGAGACCGCCGATGTGGTTATAGAAGCGGTGAATACTGGCGAAGGCGTGTTGGTTACCTGCAAGTTCCCTCCTTTTTTTCGCGGTGAAACCGGCCTGGTGCGGGCGCGACGTCCTCAGGGGCAGAGTGTCTATGGGCCTGACCACGTTATCCTGCGCCACGAGAAGGTCAGTTTTGCCCACCTGGATACTGACGTGATCCCTGGTGACAGCTACCGCTACGGTTGCGCCGGGGTTCGCTCCAGTGAGCGCCTGTCCTCGGCGGTGCTGAATGTGGATTTCCGCGCCCTGCCCGCCGCGCCCCGGATGGAAGCTGTCTGGCATGGGGGAGCCGTTCTGCTGAATATCAACGCTCCCGAACAGGGTGTTTTTGAAATCATGCGCTCCAGCGAAGAGCGGGCCTATGAGCGCATTGCCACCACCAGCCAGAGCCAGTACCGCGACGAGCGGGTGGTGCGGGGTCGCACCTACCGGTATCGGGTCTATCTGCGTCTTGACCGTTTCACCGTTTCACCACCATCGGATGAGCTGATTTTCCGCGTTCCCTGATCGCGGAAAGAGCTCCCGGAAAAAGAAATGAGACTCTTCCATGCCGGAATCCCTTGATTTTCGCCGTACCGAGCACTCCATTCGTCGCTGGATTCTGCTTTTCTCTCTCGTAAGCCTGCTGCTGGTAGCCATCCTCTCTTCCACCCTTTTTCTGCGGGAAACCTACAGCCGTTTTGAGGAAGAGAAACACTGGATTCGCCAGTCCCATATGGAAAGCCAGCAGTCCATGCTGCAGGAGCGGGTGGATAACGCGGTGCAGGTGATCAGCAAGCACCGGGAGCAGGCCCAGGCGCGTCTGGGAGAAACGGTTCGCGAGCGGGTGGATCAGGCGTACACGGTTGCCCATGCGCTTTATCAGCGCTACCACGGCACCATCAGTGACGAGGAGCTGCAGCAGATGATCGTGGAAGCCCTGCGCGCCATGAGCTGGCGGGAGGGTGACTCCTATATCTGGATCAACCGGTACGATCTGCAGTCGGTGCTGCTGCCCCGCAATCCCGGCCAGGAAGGGCAGAGCCTGGCCGATATTACTGACCCCAGCGGAAACTATGTGGTGCGTCAGCAGGCCAGGACTGCCCGGGAAGAGGGCTCAGGTTTTAATGTGGATGCCTTCTTTAAACCAGAAGACCCGGAAACTTTCCATGCCCAGATCAGCTATGTCCGCGATCTCGGGCTCTGGGACTGGTATATCGGCAGTGCTGAGTTCCTGGATCGCTTCCGCGATGAGCTGCAGCAGGAGATCCTCCTGACCCTGGCCGAGCTGCGCTACGGTGACAACTATATCTTTATTGATACCGTGGATGGCCATGCCATCCTCATGAACGGCGAGCTGCAGGATCCACCCCGTTACTCATGGGAGCTGGAAGATGCCCAGGGTACCAAAATTCTGCAGGAGCAGTTGCGGGTCGCCCGGGAAAACCCGGAGGGAGGCTTTCTCTCCTATGTGTGGCACGAAAAATCCCTGGGCCGTGATATGCCACATCTCTCTTTTGTGCGCCTGATTCCCGACTGGGACTGGAAAATCGGCACGGGGGCCTACCTCACCGACATTGAGCAGTTCATCGCCTACCGGGAAGCCGACCTGTGGAAGCGCACCTGGCTCAATATCATGACCATCGGAGCCGTGGTTCTCCTCATCATCTCCGCAGCAACCCTGCTGGCCATTTTCACCAACCGGCGTATCCGTGATCTGTTTGGTGCCATGGGGCAGCAGATTGATACGTACCATGGGCAGCTTCGGCGCATGAACTGCGAGCTGGAAGAACGGGTTGCCGAAGAGACCCGCAGGTGTATGGAGCAGGAGCGCCTGCTGATTCAGCAGACCAAGATGGCCGAGATGGGAAATATGATTGGACTGATTGCCCACCAGTGGACTCAACCCCTCAACGCCCTTTCCCTGCATATGCAGGATATCGAGGACCAGAGCCAGATGGGGTCTGTAGGCGCGCAGGCGGTAAGTGAACACGTGGAATCCTGCAACCGCCTGATTGCCCACATGTCCGACACGGTGAACAGTTTCAAGAACTACTTCAAGCCGGACCTCCACCCCGTGGAGTTCGACCTGAAGCAGACCCTGGAGTCGGCAGCCGCCATACTAAAGCCGCGTCTGCGTCAGAGCGAAATTCTGCTGCAGCTGCCGGAACGCAGCGCCACCCTGCACGGCTACCACAACGAGTTCAAGCAGGTGATTCTGAACCTCTTCTCAAACGCCTGTGATGCGCTTGAAGAACGGCGGAAAGCCCAGGGGCCATTTCAGGCCAGCATAACCGTCACCCTGACGCAGCAGTCCGGCCTGGTGCAGGTGGAGTTTCGCGACAATGGCATCGGCATCCCGGCACATGTACGCGAAGGCATCTTCTCCCCCTACTGCAGCACCAAGGGAGAGGCGGGCATGGGTATCGGCCTGCACATGAGCCGCCGCATCATCGAAGAGAAATTCCATGGCCATCTGATCCTGGGCAGCGCCACGGAAGGGGCGTGCTTCTGCATTGAGATTCCTGTGGAAAGGCCCGTCAGCTAGCTGGCGGGCCCAGTGTGCCTCTTTTTCCATAGCAGGATAACCTTGTACTGCAAATTATTCCTTCATTTTGACTTCGGTCAATTCCCTCCTCGCACTTTGTGCTACCCTTCCGCCAGTAACAGATTACGGAAAAACCCATGATACATTTTCCACAGGCAAGGAGGTGCCCCGTGCAACCAAAAATTACCGGTTCCATGACCATAGAGCAGATTCTCACTCAATATCCCGGCACACTGGCGGTGTTCCAGGCGCGGGGTTTTGAACAGTTCTCCGACCCGGCCAAAGTGCAGACCATCGGCCGGTTTCTGAAACTGCAGTCCCTGGCGAAACAGGGAAATTACGACCTGGACGCCCTGATCGGTCTGCTGGAAGAGGCCACTGGCGGCGAAGCGCTTTCCGCCAGCTCCAGGGTTCCCGTACGGGTGGAGGGGCTGCTGCCCTGCCCCGTGCGCCTGCCCCTGAGTGAAGCGTTCGGCCGCTTCAGCGAAGAGTTCACCGCCCAGACGGGGGTGGAGGTCAAGACGACCCTGGAGGCGGCGGCGGTGGGCGCCAAGTGGATCGAGGAGCACATCCGCACCCTGTCCAACCATGAGGAGCTGCCGGATATTCTGGTGAGCGCGGGTTTTGATACATTCTTCGACCCCAAGCTGATCGGAGCCTGGAAGCAGGAGGGCGTCTTCTGCGACACCACGGCCGGACTGGGAGTGAACGAGGCCTTCCGCGGTGTGGACATCCGCGACCCACGGGGTGACTACGGCATGTTCTCCGTGGTGCCGGCGGTCTTTGTCATTCACCAGGACAACTACCCTGACCTGGAGGCTCCCCGCACCTGGGAAGAGCTTTTGCACCCCCGCTACGAAAAGAAAGTGGCCCTGCCCGTTTCCGACTTTGACCTGTTTAACGGCATTCTCCTGAACCTGCACAAGGAATTCGGCGACGAAGGTATTGTGCGCCTTGGCCGCAGCATGGATGTCAATTTGCACCCTGCCCAGATGGTGCGCGCTTCCAACCGGGCGTCGGCCCATAAACCCTTTGTGACGGTGATGCCCTACTTCTTCACCAGGATGCTGCGCCAGAACAGTTCGGCCCGCAGTATCTGGCCCGAGGACGGTGCCATTATCAGCCCGGTGTTCATGCTGGTGAAAAAGGAGCGTCTGGAGCTGACCCGGCCCGTGGCCGATTTCCTGGCCAGCCCGGAGATGGGCAGTATTCTCACCAATCAGGGGCTCTTTCCCTCCCTGCACCCGGACGTGAAGAATGTCCTGCCGGAAAATCCCCGCTGGAAGTGGATTGGCTGGGACTACCTGCACGACAACGATGTGGCGGCTCTGCTGAAACACGCGCTGAAAATATTTGAAGATACGGTGGGGGTGAGCCAATGAAACTGGTGATTGTGGCGGGCCCCCCCTCGGCGGGCAAGACGGCCGTTATTCTGAAAGTGGCGGAAGCCCTGGCGGGCCAGGAGACCATCGGCGTGGTGAAATTCGACTGCCTGGCCACCGATGACGATACCCTCTATGAAAAAAAGGGACTGAAGGTGAAAAAGGGCCTCTCGGGCTCCATGTGTCCCGACCACTTTTTTGTCAGTAATATCGAGGAGTGCGTGCAGTGGGGAATCCGCGAGGGGCTGAGTATGCTCATCAGCGAGAGCGCCGGTCTGTGCAACCGCTGCTCCCCCCATATCAAGGGAGTCACCTCGGTCTGCGTGGTGGATAACCTCAGCGGCGTGCATACCCCCCGCAAGATCGGCCCCATGCTGAAATCCGCTGATATTGTGGCCATCACCAAGGGCGATATTGTCTCCCAGGCCGAGCGGGAGGTTTTTGCCTTCCGCACCCAGCAGGTCAACCCCAAAGGGCGCATCCTGAACGTGAACGGCATTACCGGCCAGGGAGCCTACGAGCTGGCGACCCTCTTTGCCCAGTCGCCGGATATCAGCACCGTACAGGGCTGTTCCCTGCGCTTCTCCATGCCATCGGCCCTGTGCTCCTACTGCCTGGGCGAAACCAAAATCGGCGAGTCGTACCAGATGGGCAACGTGAGAAAGATGGAGAACCTGGATCAGTAGCGGGTTCAAGCAGAGCATCGCCGTGCAAATGCAATAACAGCGAGCTCAACTTTCGCGCCCCTGAAACGGCAGGTTGTCTGCGCTGACACTGATGCCATGCTGGAATGGCGGAAATGGTTTTTCGCAGACGGCGTCGTTTGACATTACCCTCACTTTGTTTATGAGTTTATTTTACCACTTTGGATCCGCCCAAAGTGGCTGGGAAGCGACCCCCGGTGCTGTCCTTTTCAGCCGTCCGCTTGCCTGGAACTGGGGGCCGCAAACAACCGCCTTCCCTGGCTTTTCAGCAACCTGACAGTCGGCGCGTCCTGGCTGGGAAAGCACACGGGGGAGAGGCAGAAGCAGGCCGTTCCCCCCTGAGCCCGTCCGGTGAGTGCGACGCCTGGCTGGTAAGACCCGAAGGGACACTCACAGGAAGTGAGTGGTTCGGCAGCACTGCAGGGAAGCAGTGTCTGCCGGATCTCCAGAACAGGCGAGCAGGCGAGCCGGAAGAACGGGTGTTCGGGGGGCGCGTTTTTGAGTCCTTTTTGCGCGGTCAAAAAGGACAATATCCGGAAGCGAAAAAAGATACCAGATGAGTCAAGCATGAAAAGTCAATACTTCAATACTGTTTCCGCGTGGTAAACATCAGAGTAATAATGTCTTAATTCAAGACAACAAGATGCGAAACTTCAGAGCGAGGATATTCCCATGCATACCAGAGATTCCATGACCATTACCGAGCTGCTTGCGCAGCATCCCTATGTCAACGATTTCTTTGATTCCTATGGCCTGCAGCTGCCAGCCGAGGACTCCCGCACCTTGGCCCAGTATCTCGACTCCATTGATGAGGAGCGCTGGGAGGATCTGGGTGCTTCGGCGGAAAGTGTCCTGGAGAACTTCGAAGCCTTTCTGCAGGGTATGGCCGATCTGGCCAGTGAACAAAGCTTCAGCGTGGAGAGCCTGACCGTCATTGGCGGGCAGAACAAACGCGGTGAGCCCGAGGAGGTGACCCTGGAGCTGCGGCGCGGTGATATCGTCAGTATTGTCGGTCCCACCGGTTCAGGCAAGAGCCGCCTGCTGGGGGATATTGAGTGGATGGCCTGTGGAGACACGCCCACCAAACGGCGCGTTCTGGTCAATGGCCAGCAGCCCGACGCTTCCTGGCGCTTTTCCATTGAGCGCAAGCTGGTGGCCCAGCTCTCCCAGAATATGAACTTCGTCATGGACCTCAGTGTCAAGGAGTTCGTGGATATGCACGCCGAAAGTCGCCTGACGGCGAACCGCGATGAAGTTACTGCCACCATCATCCGCGAAGCCAACTCTCTGGCCGGAGAGCCCTTCGAGGCGGATACGCCCATCACGTCCCTCAGCGGAGGGCAGTCACGGGCGCTGATGATTGCTGACACGGCCTTTCTCAGCCGTTCGCCCATTATTCTGATCGACGAAATCGAAAACGCGGGCATCGACCGGCAGCGGGCCCTGGATCTGCTGGTGCGCGAGGAAAAAATCGTACTCATCGCCACCCACGATCCCATCCTGGCCCTGATGGCGCCCCGGCGTATCGTCATTCGCAACGGTGGCATTGCCGCTGTCCTGCAGACCTCAGTCCAGGAGCAGGATAACCTGAAACACCTGCAGGAGCTCGATCGCAAGGTACTGGCCCTGCGCAACCGCATTCGCACCGGTGGGAGAATTGAAGACACTCCAGGGCAGTGGTAGGGCGGCAACCGTATTCTGTGGTGCAATCTGAAAAATTCTTTGGTATGATTTTCACACATGCCAAAGGCTTGCCACCACTTTGCTTACGGGGAAGGTTATGAAAATTGCCCACTGCACGAGATTCTCTGTTCTCGCACTGTTTCTTCTGGCCCTGACGTGGATGTTGATGATTCCGTCTTCGGCAGCTGCGGGAAGGATTGCTGCCGGTTTCGCCCTGGGGGAAATTACCGGGCTCAGCATCAAGTACTGGCAGGACAATGAGCGGGCCTTTGACTTCGCTGCCGGCTGGTCAGACACTGAGACCAAGGTGAAACTGGACTACCTGTTCCACGAGCACGGAGTTATCCAGGTGAAAGAAGGTCGCGTTTTCGTGTACTACGGCCTTGGTCTTTACGGCCACAGCGACGACGATGAGCCCGATGATGTTTTCGGCATACGGGTTCCCTTTGGCATCGAGTACTTTATCCCAAATATGCCCCTGAGTATCTATGGTGACATCGCGCCAGCCATGGACCTCAATCCCGAGACGGATTTTTCCGGGCAGGTGATGCTTGGGGCGCGCTTTATTTTCTGACAGAAAAACACCGATACAAAAGACCGAAAAAGCCCTCGCAAGGATATGCGAGGGCTTTTTCGGTTGCGGGGTTACGGCAGAAATGCGCTGGTCACCGCGCGGGTAAACCACAGCAATAGAAAAAACAGCAGCAGGGGGAAGACGATGCAGTCAAAGAGATAGGCTGCCATGAGCATCATGCCGGAAGTCACCAGCTCGCCGGTCTTCTGCTCCAGGTAAACGCTGACCTTGTTGAGCCGCTCGCGGGTGTCGTTCCAGCGTGACCAGATGCTCTTCTCCTCGGCGGAATCCCGGAACAGATCCTGCTCGATGGTGTCGAAGACCCCTTGCGCACTGTTCAGACTCGGTGCGGTAATATGACTGGAAAGCATGGATGCGCCTGTGACTGACAGGGGCAGGATCAGGGCCATGCTGATACTCAGCACGACCATAAAGGCGCTGACGGCGTGCATGATGCGCCCGAGTGCCGCGCTGTGGGGAGCCAGCCACCGGCAGATAACGGTGAGGCTCAGCAGGGCAAAGGTGATGCTGAGCAGCCAGGGAGCGGCTGCTTCCGCCATGGCCAGCAGATACTGCAGGGCCAGCAGGATGATCCCTCCCGCCAGTACGGTTTTCCAGGCAATGTCCACATAGTCGTAGGCCGCCTGGACCACGTCACCTACCTGCAGGCCAAAACCCACGCCGATGGTCGATCCCTCCACGATGGAGAGTCCCACCTTGATGGTTGAGAGAACGGCAAAGGTTTTCAGTGAGCGCTCAAAGGCACTCTGCAGGTACTCCTGGTTGTGCTGAGAGACCTGCTGCAATCCACTGTACTGCAGAGCCAGTTCGTGGTGTTGGGTGGTAAAGAGTGCAGCAGCTGTCGCCAGCAGCAGCACCAGAAGAATTTTCCCTATCCAGCTGTATTTTTTTGGCTTGGAGCGCAAAACGGCCATCTTACCCTTCCTTTTCCGGTCGTCTGCCAACCAGTTCGGCGGCCCAGGCCTGGCCCCACTGCTGGCGGGTGGAGATATATTCGCGGTAGTGCAGGATACGCAGATGGGGAACGCACTGGTGGAGCAGTTCATTGGGCTGGAGCAGGTGCTCTTTGGTCATGGGGGTGCCCTGGTTTTCGGGGCCGTCCATGAAGGTGCGGAAGATCAGCATGCCTCCGGGTTGCAGCCCTTGAAAAAGAGAGGGGAAGAGAGGTCGGTGCAGGAAATTGATATTGAGAATCAGCTGGTAGCTGTCTGGAGCTATGGTGTGCTGATCGAGATCGACGCAGCGCGCATGGATACCGGGAAGTTCAAGTTCCTGCAGGTGTTTTATGGCCACATCGGAAATATCCACCGCATCCACCGTAAAGCCCAGAGCTGCCAGCACTCGGCTGTGGCGGCCCAGGCCGCAGGCGATATCCAGTGCCCGGCCGGGAGAAAGTTGTCTGGCGTAGCTTTCCACCAGCTCCAGCGGCTCCTGGCCTGGTGGATTATCCCGATAACGCTGATTCCATTTTTCGCGATCCTGCTCCATGGGTTCCTCGCAATATCTCTGATCAATCGGCCACAGGCAGGGTGATGGTGAAAATCGCCCCGTCAGGACCATTGGTGGCAGCAATGCTGCCCTGGTAACGTTCTTCGATAAGGCGTTTCATCATATAGAGGCCAAGGCCTTTGTCGCGACTTTTGAACTGGGTGGTGGTGTAAGGCTCAAACATGGATGGCAGGATGCTGCTGTCGATGCCACCGGCGTTATCGGCGATGGTAATGGTGATGGTATTATGGGGAGTGCGGGCGGCCTCGATCCGTATGTCCACACGGTCGCGCTCGCGGGCAGCGGCAACGGTCATGGCATTCTGGATGATTTCCATGAAGAGTTCTATGATCTCGATTTCCACCCCTTTGACCTGGAGGGTATCGGGGATATTTTTCAACAGGGTGACTCTGCTGAACAGCGGCTTGGCCTGAAGGTAGAAGAGCGCCTGCTGGAAAGTGGCGTGGAGGCTGATTTTCTCCGGAGCCGTGTTGCTGGCCTGGTAGAGATCGGTGAAGGTACTGATGGTGTCCGAGAGATGGTTGACCTCCGCCATGGCTTCGACAATCGTGGAGTGAATCAGCTGCTTCTGCGGGTTATCGCTATCCAGCTGGTCGCCCATATCCTGGATGATCAGTCCGATGCCGTTGAGGGGCTGCCGCCACTGGTGCGCGATATTGATCAGTAGAGTGTTGAGGGCCTGGCGCCGCATCTGGTCGAAGATAATGCTGTCCTGCTGGCGAGCTTTCTCGACGGCAGCAGCAATCTGCTGCTCCAACCCGCAAAGAGTTTCCTGCAGGGCCAGCTCAGCAGACTTGCGCGTACTGACATCTGCCCAGGTGCCGATAATCTCCTGGGCGAATCCGCTGCGCCCGGCACTGCGAGCCTGGTCGTGAATCCAGATATAGGAACCATCCCGGTGCATCACGCGGAACTCCTGGCTGATAGCCCCTTCGCTCAGCAGTTTCTGCTGATTCTTCAGCACCTGACCCATATCCTCCGGGTGAATATGATCGCGCCACCAGTCTGGTCGGAGTACCTCATCGGAGCCGAAGCCCAGTACATTATGGATATTTTCACTGACCCATACGGGCGTGAGTTCCCTGTCATTGCCACTGAGGGCATAGGTTATGACGGGGCTGACGTGGAGGTAGTGCTGCAGCCGCTCGGACCATTCGCGGGCTTCCTGTTGAGCCTCCTGGCGCCTGCGCTCTTCGTCCAGCAGGGAGCGTACCTGTGCGTAGAGCACCACAAAAAGAAGCGTGGCAGTGGCCAGGACAAAGAACCACCCCTTATAGGTCTGCATGCGGGTCAGTGTCTGGGGAACCTCAAAGAGCACCATCAGGGCGCGATCCGAGAGCACGATCCACAGGGCGGCAATGACGGCGTACAGGATGACAATCCGCAGGGCGATAATGGTAGCTCGTTTTCTTGTCTCCACAGAAGCTCCTCTCCAGCAGGATGCTCGCTATACCTGCCCGGCGGCAACCGCTGCCCTGCCTGCTACAGGAAAGCGCCTTTACGCCGCCATTCAGATTCATTCAGCATAAAGGCATTATGGATTATTTCGTCGCTACGTCAATGTTTTCCTGTGCTTTGCCGGGCTGTTGCGCCGCAGCCCGGCAGGCCAGGGCAGGCTGCATTTTGTTGACAGTCAGGGAAACTGCTGGTAATGGTCCTTTTGAAACTGACAGCCTTGAGTTTTTCCTGGGGGGGGTGTAGTATGGCTGGGTTAACTTGTGTATCTTCTGGGTTGCAAGACCCTGCAGCAAGGCAGTACTGCCCCTGCTGCAAGGCGCACCTCAAGGATCCTCGCAGCTTTGCCGATACAAGCACAGGGCACTGTCGAGTTATCTGCCCAAATTGCCTGCGCTCCATAGTTTTCACCAGGGAGAAAGCCCATGAACGCTAGTTACATAAATCCTTTTGTTGAGTCCACGGTAAATGTGCTTGCCACCATGACTGGCGTTACTCCCCAGCGGGGAAAACTCTTTGTGAAGCAGGGAATCTCTCCCACTTTCGACATTTCCGCCATCATCGGTATCGCCGGTGATGTCCATGGTTCGGTGGTCATCAGCTTTCCCCGCGAAGTGGTTCTGAAGCTGGTCAGCGCCTTTATCGGTGAGCAGAAAAACGCCATTGACGAGGATGTGCAGGACGCCGTGGGCGAATTTGTCAATATGATCACCGGTGGTGCCAAGAAAAACCTCAGCGCCATGGGCGTGCGCTTCAAGCTCTCCATCCCCAGTGTTATCGTTGGCCGGGGCCATACCATATCCCGACCGCGTAACGTTCCCTGTATCGTACTTCCCTTCGCCATTGAAGGCGTCGGCAAATTTTCCGTCGAAGTTTCCATCAAAGAGCTGGTCTGATTGCACCCTTCCCCTGATACTTCCACATTCCTGCCCATGACTCCCCGCGAACTGCGCCAGCGAGGAGTCGATCGCCCCGATGTTATCCTGGTCAGCGGTGATGCCTATATCGATAGCCCCTACTGCGGTATAGCGGTTATTGGCCGAGTGCTGGAAAGTGCCGGCTACTGTGTTGCCGTGATTGCCCAGCCATCCCTGGACACCCCCGATGATATCACCGCCCTGGGGGAGCCGCGCCTGTTCTGGGGTATCAGCGCCGGTTGCGTGGACTCAGCAGTGGCCAATCGTACCGCCCTGGGCAAGCCCCGCAAGTCCTGCGACTTTACCCCGGGTACTGTCAACAATCGCCGCCCGGATCGCGCCACCATCATGTACTGTAACCTTGTGCGCCGCTATTTCAAGAACACTGTTCCCCTGGTGATCGGAGGTATTGAGGCCAGCCTGCGCCGCATTGCCCACTATGATCTCCAGAGCAGCGCCATCCGCCGCAGCATTCTGCTGGACGCCAAGGCCGATATCCTGGTGTACGGCATGGGCGAGCACGCTGTACTGCAGATTGCCCACAGCCTGCGCGAGCAGCGGGATATCAAGAGTATCTCCGGTACCTGCGTTCTGGCGGCAGAGGCTCCGGCGGGTTATCGGGAGCTGGCGTCCTATGAAGCGGTGCAAAGTGATGCCGACGCCTTTGGCGAAATGTTCGCGACTTTTCATAAAACAGCCCTGCACCAGGGCGCGCCTGGATTTTTCCAGCAGCACGGAGCGCGCTTTCTGATCCACCACCCCCCCGCACCCATGCTGAGCAGTGCGGAGCTCGACCGCGTTCACGGGCTCCCCTTTCAGCACGACGCCCACCCGAAGTGCAGGGCCGATGGTGAAATCCGCGCCCTCGCCACCATCAGAAACTCCGTGACTACCCATCGGGGCTGTTATGGCGACTGCTCCTTCTGTGCCATCACGGTTCATCAGGGCCGCAGCATTATCAGCCGTTCCATGGAAAGCATCCTCTCGGAAGTGAAGCACATGGCGAGCCAAAAGGGCTTCAGCGGTACCATTCGCGACCTGGGTGGCCCAACCGCCAATATGTACGCCTCCGGCTGTGAACTGCTCTCCCGGGGCACTCCCTGCCAGCATCGCCACTGCATTGGCTACGAGGGCATTTGTCCGAAGCTGGTTCACGGCCATGGGGAGCAGGTGGAGCTGCTGGCCCGTCTGCGGGCTTTGCCTGGCGTAAAGCGGATTTTCATCGCTTCCGGTATCCGCTATGACCTGATTCTGGCCGACGGGAAGCATGGTCGCGCCTATCTGCGCCAGATGGTTGCCCACCATGTCAGCGGCCAGTTGAAAATCGCCCCCGAGCACTGCGCGGATGCCGTGCTGCGGCTGATGAACAAACCTTCCGCAGCGGTGACTGCCCGCTTTGCCCGCCTTTACCGCGAGATGGCCGCGGCGGAAAATCAGCATATCCACCTGAGCTGTTATGTCATTGCGGCTCATCCCGGAAGTACCAAACAGCACATGGAGGAGTTTGTCCGCTTTGCCCGCAGCAACCTGCAGTTCATGCCGGAGCAGGTGCAGATATTTACTCCGACGCCATCCACGGTTTCCACGGCCATGTACCACTGTGGTCGCCATCCCCTCAGCGGTGAGGTGGTCTGGAGTGAAAAGAGCAGCGTGGGGAAGCAGGCCCAGAAGGATACCCTGCGCGCAGGCAGGGAAATGCGCAAGGAGACCGTCCGCAGCCGTCCTGCCGGAGGCCGTCGCAAAAAGCCTTCTGGAAGCCCCTGGCGTTCGTAGTTGAATTGCCACCGGTGGGGCCTGTTCGTATCGCTTTCCATGCATTGATTCCAACCGTAACGTTGTCGATTGACCGTAAGCGACTTTCGCTTTATTCTAACTGCTTGCTCACTATCCCCGCAGGAGAATATGGTGACCCATACTTCGCTGCTGAACATTCGTCAGATACGCCGCCGCAGCATACTGCTGATTCTGGTGCTGATCCTGGCCCTGGCCATGCTGATTGCCGGCTTCATGTTTGTGGGCGTCCGGCATCAGGATCGCCTGATACTGGAAAGCGGGCGTGCCATGGTGGAAAATGCCCTGGAAATCTCGCTGCAGCGGCTGCGGGAGATTGCCCTCGACTACGCCGTCTGGAGTGAAGCCTGCGATGCGCTGGCCCACAGCCCGGATATTGCCTGGGCCGATGAAAACATCGGCCAGTGGCTGGTTTCCGGATTTGGCATATCCGGCTCCCTGGTACTTGACCAGAATGGGCGGGTGACCTACGCCTACCTGGATGGCGGGCGGCAGACTCTGGAGCAGGACGATCTGGCTGAGCAGATTCTGCGGCTGCACGAGCGAATACGCGACTCCCATGGCCATGAACCCCGTGCTCTTTCCGGATATGTGCAGATGAATGGTGAGGTGTATGCCGCCGTGGCGGCACCGGTGGTGCCGACCAACTGGGACGAATACAGCGTGCCGGACTGGCCACCCACCACCCTGCTTCTGCTGCAGCGGGTACTGGACAATGAAGCGTTGCATGCCGTTGCCCGCAGTCTGCGCCTCCATGATTTTGCCATCGTGCACCATGATCACCGGACTGAGCGACTGGTGGCAGTTCCACTCTGGGATAATGATGGGGAACTGCTTGGTTTGCTGCGCTGGCAGGCCAGAACGCCAGGGGTGGCCCTTTTCCGCCAGGCCATTCTTCCCGGTATGCTGGGCTTTGCCGCCATAGTCGGCCTCTTCCTGCTGCTGCTTCAGCGCATGCTGGGGACAATCAGCGCGCTCCATGAACGTGAATCCGCCCTTGGCCTCAACCGGCACGCTCTGGACTCCATTTCCCAGGGGGTGCTCATCAGCGACGCCCAACAGAAGATCACCTATGTCAATGATGCCTTCAGTCGTATCACCGGTTGGCAGCGTGCGGATATCCTGGGTCAGACCCTGCACCTGCTGCGGGGTGTTCACACCAGCCCTGCCATGGAGCAGGAGATTCAGAGCGCCTTTGACCGGGGCGACGCTTTTGCCGGCGAAGTGCTGCACTACCGCAGCGATGGCATGCCCTTCTGGAACGAACTCACCATAACTCCCGTATGTGACGCCCGCAATCAGCTGTGCCAGTTTATCAGCACCCACCACGATATCACCGAGCGCAAGCGCACAGAAGAGGCCCTGGCCCGACGCCTGCGCTACGAAAAGTCCATTGCCGGCCTCTCCAACGTGCTGCTTACCAGCCGCCAGGAAGATCCACTCCCCAGGGCACTGGAGCACCTGCTGGAAGCCGCCCGGGTGGATCGGGTCTATATTTTCCAGAACTCCTTGGTGGAAGGTGCCGGCCTGTGCGCCAGCCAGACCCATGAAGTCTGCCTGCCCGGAGTCGCTTCGGAGCTGCACAATCCCCTGCTGCAGAATATTCCCTATTCAGAGGGCCTGGAAGGTCTGCGTCAGCAGCTGGTGCGGGGGGAGATTATCTATGGTATTGTGAAGGACTTTCCGCCTCCCGCCAGGGAGATCCTGGAGGCCCAGGGAATTGTCAGCATTCTCATCCTGCCACTCTTTGTCGGTGGACACTGGAGTGGGTTCATCGGCTTTGATGATGTGTCACAACCCCGCACCTGGGATGTGAACGATACGCGTCTGCTGCAGACCAGTGCCGAGCTTATCGGTGTCTATATGGAGCAGCGCCAGTCCCAGGAGACCCTGGAGAAGATGAACCAGATGCTGGAGCAGCGGGTGGAAGAGGAAGTGCAGCACCGCAGGCAAAGTGAACAGGCCATGCTGCAGCAGTCGCGCACAGCGGCCATGGGCGAGATGGTAAGCGCCATTGCCCACCACTGGCGGCAGCCCCTGGGGGCCATCGCCCTGCAGGTGGAATTCCTGCAGCAGTTGTGCCGCGAGGCTGGCATCGACGACATGGACGAGGTGGAGGCCATCACCCGCCAGGTTATCGCCCGGGTGCAGGAGCTCTCCACCACCATCGACAACCTCTACGGCTTCAGCCAGCGCCATGAGGCCGCTCGCACCGTCGATATCCGCGGCCAGGTACAGATCGTGATTGACATGTTACGCCCCCAGTTCAGGGCTCACGAAATAGAGATCCACTTCAGCTGCAGCGAGCCACAGCAGGGAACGCGGGATGTTCTGGCCTCCATCTACCCGGCAGCCTTCAAACAGAGTATTTTCAACCTGATGATCAATGCCCGCGATGCCATCCTCGTCAAACGCAATCGCCTGGAGGAGGAGAGTCACCGTGGCGGGGCAGAAGATCGTGTGGATATTTTCATCGACACCAGTGCCGATCACATACGCATCGTCATCGAAGATTCCGGCACCGGCATTGACGAAAGCATCGTGGGGCGTATCTTCGACCCCTTCTTCACCACTCGGGAGGTGACCCGTGGCGAAGGCCTTATCAGTGGAACGGGCACCGGACTGTACATGGCGAAGCTGGCCATAGAGGGCCAGATGGGGGGGTGGATCAGTGCCAGCAACACGGACCACGGAGCCCGTTTTGAGGTAAGCCTGCCACGGGCCTAACAGCTTGCTGAAATACCTCAAAACACGCAGGCAATTGAAAAATACTCAGGTGCAAGGCGCGAGCAAAGCGAGGAATGAAGCGTACTCCCCGTACGTTGCAGTGACGAGCGACGGCGAGCAACGCCGCAGATGAGAGTTTTTCGGCAGCCTGCTAGATTCTGGTCCGCAAGAGCGTTGCGCGCGTCTGGAAGTTTCTATTCCGCAGAAGCGGCTGATCCGCGCAGGTAGAGAAACCAGTAGGCCATGGCCACAAAGACCACACCACCCACAATATTCCCCAGGGTCACGGGAATGAGGTTGGTGACAAAGAAATTCCACCAGTTCAGATCAGGCATGTGGATTCCGCTGGAGCTGGCCAGAAAAATGGCTGCCGGTATGAAGAACATGTTCGCCACCGAGTGCTCAAAACCACTGGCCACAAAGGCCATGATGGGTACATAGCACGCCAGAATCTTGCCCGCGATATCGCGGGCCGCCACCGCCATGACCACCGCCAGGCACACCAGCCAGTTACAGAGAATACCCCGGATAAACGCCGCCTCGAAACTCAGGGTGCTTTTGCGCACGGCGATATCCAGAGCCTGGAGCGCCGCCTGGGTATCCTGCCACAGCAGGCTGGCCACCATCAGCCATGCCAGCGCAATGGCGCCGATGAAGTTTCCCACAATCACCAAAGCCCAGTTCTCCCATACCTTCAGCCAGGGAATCTGCCGCTGCAGCGCCGCTTTGGCCAGCAGGGTGTTGCCCGTAAAGAGCTCTGCGCCGCAGACCACCACCAGCATCAGGCCGATGGAAAAGACACTGCCGCCCAGAAAACGGGCCATTCCGACACCCATGGTTTCCGCCACCCCCTGGGTGACCACGATGGAGAGCTGAGCCCCAAATGCGATGTAAAATCCTGCCAGCAGGCTGAGCACGAAGGTACGTCCCGGGGATTGTGTCAGGACGCGGCGACCGTTTTCCATGATAGCCGCCACGGCCTGGGGCGGAGAGAGAAATCTGTTCTGCATGGGTGGAGCACCAGTTGTTGGAGTGATTGCATAGCTTCTACCGGATATTGCCCGGCAAGTAAAGGTGCAAGGGCTCGCAGAAAAAATTGACTGGATGGTTACTTTTCTGTTGACATTAACCGGCGATCGCTCTAATTAGATGACTGACTCGTCCGTCATCTAATTCTGCATTCCACAAGGAGGCAACTCCATGTCTGAAGAGAGCCGCGCCCCGGGACGTCCCAAAGATGAAGAGCTCCAGGCCCGCCGTTGCGAGGAAATTCTGGCGGCAGCCACGTCCGCTTTCGCGCGCCACGGCTACCACCAGACCGATGTGCAGCTGATCGCCTATAAACTGGGCATCGGCAAGGGAACCATCTACCGCTATTTTTCCACCAAGCAGAAGCTCTTTCTGGCTGCCGTCGAACGGGGACTGGACCAGCTCTCCGAGTATACCTGCGGGTTGCTTGAGCAGGAAAAACCCGTCATGGAGCGCATGCGCGACGCCTGCTTCGGCTACTTTGACTTTTTTGACCAGAATCCGGATATCGCCGAGCTGCTGATCCAGGAGCGGGCCGAGTTCTGCGAACGGGGCAAGTCCCTCTTCTTCGACCACGAGTCGCGGGACCATGACCACTGGGATCAGCTGATGGATGAGCTGGAGCAGGAGGGGCGGCTGCGCTCTCCCGCAGACCGCGAGAAGATGCACCGTGCCGTCGAGAACATGGTGTACGGCATCGTCTTCACCAGCCGCTTCTCTCCGCACTACGCGTCTTTTCGCGAACAGGCGGCCGATATCTTCGACATTATCTGTTACGGAACACTCAAACAGAATCAGGAAAACTGACAGCACAGCTTAACACTTCTTCATGCTGGCGAAAAACGTGCGCAAACTTTGCGTGGCAGAGTCTTCCCTATGACCGGACATCGCCCACGAAGAGGGGGTATTGCCATCAAATGCCGCACGTTCTGCTTCACCAATCCATCCTTATCAGGAGAACGACCATGATTTCTTTGCTCTCTTTGCGCCGACTTCCCCGGATTGCCGGTTCCTTACTGCTTTTTTCCCTGGTGGGACTCGCCGGCTGCGGCCAGGATCCCTCCCAGCAAGGCGGCTTTCAGATGCCACCAGCCCAGGTCAGTGTCTTAAAAGTTCAACCAACCGATGTGGGTGTCTACCGCGAGTATCCCGCACGGATCCATGGGTCACGCCAGGTTCAGGTGCGCGCCCAGGTCAGCGGCATCCTGCAGGAGAAACGCTACCAGGAGGGGCAGGTGGTGGCCAGCGATGAAGTGCTCTTTCTGATTGATCCGGAGCCCTTTCAGATAGCCCAGCGCCGCGCCGAAGCCGAGCGTGACGCCGCCCGGGCCGACCTTGCCCATGCTCAAAGGGAGTGGGAGCGTATTTCCCGTCTCTTCGAGCGCAATACCGTCAGCGAGCGCGAGCGCGATCAGGCCAGAACCCAGGTGGATCAGGCCCGTGCGCGCCTGAATATGGCCGAAGCTGTACTGGATGATGCCCGGCGCAACCTGGGCTACACGGAAGTACGTTCTCCCATTGCCGGTGTGACCGGTATGGAGGATGTCTCGGAGGGCAACCTCATCAGCACCGGAGGGCTGCTGACCACCATCACCCAGAATGATCCGGTGCACGTACGCTTTTCCATGCCGGAAAACGATGCGCTGATCAGGCGTGGACAGACAGAAGACAGCAGCCAGGCCGCGTTGATCCTGCCCGGTGCCCACGAATACTCCCACGGGGGAGCCATCGACTTTGTTGCCAGTACCATTGATCCCGCCACTGGCACGGTTTCCGTCAGGGCGGTTTTTCCCAACCCCGACCACCAGCTGCTACCGGGGCAGTTCGTCCGCATACGCGTCCTGCTGCAGAGCCTGAGTGGCGTATTCACCATTCCCGAGCAGGCGGTCAGCCAGAGTGCCCAGGGGCCGCAGGTCTTTGTGGTGAACAGTGAAAACAAGGCGCAGGCTCGTCCCGTTCGCCTTGGCCCGGTGACGGAGCAGGGTCAGGTGATTCTTGGCGGCCTTGAGTCCGGAGACCGGGTGGTGACCAATGGCCATGTCTCCCTGCGCCATCAGGCTCCGGTGAACGTGGCTGCCGAGGAGATGCAATAATGCTCAGATTTTTTATCGACCGGCCGATTTTCGCTTCGGTGGTCTCCATTGTGATCATTCTGGCGGGGGCCGCCGCCCTGCGTGTGCTGCCAGTGGAGCAGTATCCCGATGTGGTGCCGCCCCAGGTCATGGTCAGTGCCGTCTATCCCGGCGCCAGCGCCGATGTCATGGCCGACTCCGTGGCCGCTGCCCTGGAGCAGGAGATCAACGGGGTGGAGAACATGATCTACATGGAATCCACCGCCATGGACGACGGCTACCTCAATATCGCCATTACCTTCGCCTTTGGAACGGACCCTGACCAGGCCGCCATTAACGTCAATAACCGTGTGCAGGCAGCGCTTTCGCGGCTGCCCCAGGCCGTGCGCGATCTGGGGGTACGGGTGGAGGCCAGGTCCACCAGTATTCTCATGGTGCCACTGCTCTACTCCCCTGAGGCCAGCAAAGACAGCGTCTTTCTCAGCAACTACGCCCTGCTCAATGTTCTGGATGAACTGGTGCGTCTGCCCGGTGTGGGCAACGCGTCCCTGTTCGCGGCGGAAGATTACTCCATGCGGGTGTGGCTCAGCCCCGACAAGCTGGCCCAGTACCAGCTTACCCCCACCGATGTGGCGGCCGCCATTCGCGAACAGAGCGCCCAGTTTGCCGCTGGACGACTGGGGGCCGAGCCTTCACCGGAGGGGCAGGCCTTTACCTTTACGGTGGCGACCCGTGGACAGATGAGCAGCCCCGAGGAGTTTGAACAAATTATCCTGCGTTCAGGGGCGGATGGCAGTACCCTGCGCCTGGGCGATGTGGCCCGCGTGGAACTTGGCTCCCGCAGCTACGCCTTCTCGGCGAAATACGATGGCCAGTCAGCCACGCCCCTGGGCATCTACCTGCAGCCCGGAGCCAATGCCCTGGATACCGCGGACCGGGTATACGAAACACTGGATCGGCTCGCACAGAACTTTCCCGACGACGTGGCCTACACCATTGCCTATGACACCACGGAATTTGTGCGCATATCCATCCAGGAGGTGGTCATCACGCTGATGATTGCCGTAGCCCTGGTGGTGCTGGTGACCTTCATGTTCCTGCAGCACCTGCGGGCGACCCTGATTCCCGTGGCGGCCATTCCCGTCTCTCTGATCGGTACTTTCGCCGGCATGCTGGTCTTCGGTTTCTCGGTGAACCTGCTGACCCTCTTTGGCCTGGTGCTGGCCATCGGCATTGTGGTGGACAACGCCATTATCGTCATGGAAAACGTGGATCGACTGATGCGGGAGCGCAATATCCGGGCCCGCGAAGCCTCCATCGAGACCATGAAACAGGTCTCCGGTGCTGTTATCTCCTCCACCCTGGTGCTGGTGGCGGTGTTTGCTCCCGTAACCTTTCTGGGTGGCATGTCCGGCGAGCTCTATCGCCAGTTCGCCGTCACCATTGCCGTCTCCGTGGTGGTCTCGGGTGTGGTGGCCCTGACCCTGACTCCCGCCATGTGTGCCATGTTGCTGGATAAGCAGAGCCACCGGGTCTGGAGCTTCTTTACCCTGTTTAACCGCGTATTTGAAAAGCTGACCAACCTGTTCGTCTGGTGCGTGGAGAAGCTTCTGCGTCGTCCCCTCCTCGGCTGCCTGCTCTTTGTGGCCATCATTGGCCTGACTTCCGTGCTGGTGGGACGCATGGCACCCGGACTGGTGCCCCAGGAGGACCAGGGCGTTGCCATGGTGGTCTTCCAGCTGCCCGCCACATCGGCGCTGCCCCGCACGGAGCAGGTACGTGATACCATCACCGGTATGCTGGGCCACCTGGAGGAGACCCGGAAGTTCACCGGCATTGCCGGGTACGATATCATTGCCGGTGCCCTGCGCACCAACGCCGGTATCGGCTTCATCGACCTGACCGACTGGAAAGACCGCCAGGGACCGGGCCAGGATGCCCAGTCCGTTGCCCGCAAGATCATGGGCATGGGCCTTGGCATTCCCGAAGCCAATGTCTTTGCCTTTACCCCGCCACCGATCATGGGCCTCTCCCTGACCGGCGGAGTGGAGGGTTACCTGGAAGTTCGGGGTGACTACACGGCCCAGCAGATCGAAGCCATGGCCAATGAACTGATGGCGGCGGCCAATGCCCGTCCTGAGCTGATGAACGCCCGCACCACCCTGGATACCAACCTGCCCCGCTTCCAGGCCCATGTGGATCGGGAAAAGGCCCGTGATGTGGGAGTCTCCATCAGTCAGGTCTTTGGCACCATGCAGAGCACCTTTGGCTCCCTCTATGTCAATGACTTCACCATGTTTGGCCGCAACTGGCAGGTGAACCTCCAGTCGGAAAAGGATTTCCGCAGTCAGCCCGAAGATCTGAACAAGGTTTTTGTGCGCTCCGACCGTGGCGAGATGCTGCCCCTGAGTTCGCTGGTAACCCTGGAACGCACCTCGGGACCCGATATCATCAATCGCTATAACGTCAACAGTGCCGCCAAGATCATGGCCGATGCCGCGCCCGGCTACACCACCGGCCAGGCCAAAGAGGCCATGGAGGCCGTGGCCGCCGAAGTGCTCAGCCGCAATGGCAGTCTCAGCATCGGCTGGATTGGCGAAGCTTTCCAGCTGGATGCCGCTGCCGGTGCCGGAGGCCTGGCCTTTGGCCTCGGGCTGCTGATGGTCTTTCTCATCCTGGCAGCCCAGTACGAGCGCTGGACACTGCCCATGGCCGTAGCCACCGCCGTTCCCTTTGGGGTCTTGGGTGCCGCGCTGGCAGCCGCGATGCGCGGTTTTCCCAACGACATCTACTTCCAGGTGGGTCTGCTGGTGCTGATTGGCCTGGCCGCCAAAAACGCCATCCTCATCGTGGAGTTTGCCGCCCAGAACCGCAAGACGGGAATGAGTGCCTTTGAATCGGCACTGGCTGCGGCACAGCAACGCTTTCGCGCCATTGTCATGACGGCCATGACCTTTATCATCGGCACCCTGCCCCTGGTCTTTGCCTCGGGCGCCGGAGCCGTCAGCCGTCAGGAAATCGGCACAGTGGTTGTGGGCGGAATGATCCTGGCCAGCTCCCTGGCCCTGGTCTTTGTGCCGCTGTTCTACATGCTGCTGGAAAACCTCTCCGGCTGGTTTGACCGCTATCGCCGACGCTCCGACAGTGAAGCCGTCTTTGAAGAACTCGTGGAAAGGAACCCGGAGAAACAGCCATGACACCACGACCCCTTATCATCGCCCTGTGCGGCCTGCTGCTGGCAACGCCGCTAACCGGCACAGCCGCCCAGGAGCTGTCACTGGAAGAAGCCGTCCTCATGTCCCTGCGAAGCAACCGTGAACTGCGCATGCAGCAGTTGCAGCCTCAGCTGCGCCAGACCTTCGAGGAAGTTGAACAGTCCCTTTTCGACGCCCGCCTCTTTGCGGAAGCCGGCTATGGCGCGGAGCAGGGCCAGACCCTGTCTCCCGGTGTTGCCGGCCTGGTGGAGAGTGACACCAGCCAGTGGTACCTGCAGGGTGGCCTCCGCCAGGAATTCGCCACCGGCACCACCTTCGAGGCCATCCTCTCTCACAATCAACGGGATATCGATAACCCCGATAACCTGCACCAGTGGCGTGCCGGCATCGGCATCAATCAGGCCCTGCTGCAGGGGCGCGGCAGCC
Source organism: Desulfurispirillum indicum S5 (assembly GCF_000177635.2). Lineage (NCBI taxonomy): Bacteria > Pseudomonadati > Chrysiogenota > Chrysiogenia > Chrysiogenales > Chrysiogenaceae > Desulfurispirillum > Desulfurispirillum indicum. The sequence goes on along the minus strand of NC_014836.1, from coordinate 2,815,805 downwards.
AGGTAAATCTGGTGCGGGTGGAACAGGCCCGCCTTGATACCGATATTTCCCGCAATGAACTGCGCGGATACACCCAGGCCCTGGTGGCCAATATAGAGTCCCTCTACTGGGAGTACGCCCTGGCATCGCGTCAGGTGGAAATCTATGAGCAATCCCTGGAAGTTGCCCGCGTACAGCTGCGGCAGACCACCGATCGGGTGGAAGTGGGTGCCATGGCCCGCACCGAACTGGCAGCTGCCAAAGCCGAAGTGGCGCGACGCCAGCAGGAACTCATCGATGCCCGCAGCCGCATGCGCGTTCTGGCCACAGACCTGACGCGGCTCATGGGCCTTGAACACACGGCTGAGCCTCCGCTTCCGCAGCAGCCCACGCTCCCCGCTGTTTACCTCGATACCCTGGAAGAGCACATTACCTTTGGCCTGCAGCAGCGCCCCGAAATACGCGAAGCCCGTCTGCGCCAGCAGCGCGGCGAGCTGGAAGTGACCCGCACCCGCAATGGCCTGCTGCCACGACTTGACCTCTTTGTCACCCTTGGCAAGAGCGGCTACGCTGACTCCTTTGGCAGTGCCCTTGATGAAATGGGAGGTGACGATTACGACGCCACCATCGGCCTGCGCCTGAGTTATCCCCTGGGAAATCGCAGCTCCTCGGCCCAGCATCGCGCTGCCACCATCAGTCAGCATCAGGTTGACCTGAGCCTGGAAAACCTGAATCAGCTGGTGGCCGCTGATGTCCGCAAGGCGTACCTGGAAGTGGATCGCAGCCGCGAGCAGATAGAGGCCAGCGCGGCTACCCTGGAGCTGCAGGAGGAAGTGTTGCGGGCGGAAATGGAAAAATTTGAAGCGGGCACCTCCACGGCGCTGCTGGTAGCCCAGGCCCAGCGCGACCTGCTGGCGGCCCGTATTCAGCAGGCTCGCTCCATTGCCGACTACCGCCGTGCCCTGGTGGAGTTGTATCGCCTGGACGGTTCGCTGCTGCAGCGGCGCGGTATTGAGCTGGAAACCTGAACACAGACTTCCTGCTCAAACCCTGATAACGAAACTTTCGCTTTTCACCTGTACTGGCATGGTAAATGATGCAAGTACATGCGAGCAGTTTGCTTGCACTTTTTGACCACGAAAAAGGCTCCCGGGAAAAAACATGCGCTCCTGCCCCCGCGTCCTCGTCACCATCTTCTGTGTGTTCGCCTTCTGCGTTTCCGGTGCTGGTGCAACGGAAGGGCCGGGGATCTTTTCCTTCTACCTGGAAAACGATATTGTCGCCCAGACTGACCGGTACTACACCGGCGGCATGCGCTTTTCCTATCTTTCCCCAGCGACCTGTGTGCCTGGCAGCGGGGATGGCAGCGCCCTGTGTCGCCTGCGCCAGTGGCCCTTCCTGGGGCACCCCGACCTGGCGTATCAGTGGGGATTTGATATAGGTCAGCAGATCTTCACGCCAGCCAATATTGAAACTGCCGAGCTGCAGAAGGACGACCGGCCCTACGCGGGCTGGACCTATGGAGGCTTCTCTCTGGTGGGGCGCAACCACCATATCATGCGCTTCCTGAAGGTGGAATTGGGGCTGATCGGCGAGTGGTCCGGTGCCCGCAGTATGCAGACCCGTCTGCATGAAGCCTTTGGGGCAACGCGCCCTGAGGGGTGGGAGCATCAGCTGGAAAACGAGGTGGGAGTTTCGGTGCTGGCAGGCCAGAAGTGGCGTTACCATGGGGATTTTCCCGAGCACTCCAGCGAGCTGGACTTTATTCCCCATGTTACCCTGCAGCTGGGCAATGTGGCCACACGGGCCAATGCGGGTTTTTTCCTGCGCTGGGGGCGTGATCTGCCCCGCGATTTCGGCTCCAGCCCCATCAGCGGGTTTGCTGAAACCAATGCTCCCCTGGACTACGCCTACCGTCATAACGATCGCTGGCGCTGGCATCTGTTCACCGGCCTGAATCTGCGCCTGCAGGTGCATGACATCTTCCTGGACGGCAATACCTTCCGCGACAGCCACCGTGTGGAAAAGGAACACACGGTGGTGGAGGGGGGCATAGGCTACGGCTTCTCCAAAGGACCCTGGAAAATTTCCTACGGTCGCATGTTCCGCACCAATGAATTCACCACCCAGAAGGGCACTGAAACCTTTGGGTCTCTGAGTGTTTCCCGGGTACTGGAGTAAGAGCAATGCAGGAAGTTTCGACAATGCAATCCCATGAACATCACAGCACGCGCCTGCCGGGCCTGGCTCACCTGCTGACAGCCCTGCTTGCTGTGGCGATAGTGCTGCCGCTGAGCGCTGCGGCCCGCACCACCCTCAGCTTCCAGTTTGAGGCTCTGCCGGATTCCCGCATCGGCAGCAGTTCCGCTGAGGTGCAGTCCGGCACCAGCAGCGTGCAGGTCGGCCATGGTAACTTTCAACTGGGCTACTCCCACAGCCGCTACTCCTGGAGCGATCCCGCCAGTCTGCCTCCGGCCCTGGCAACTGCCGATGGGCGTGACCCCTGGGAGAAACTGCAGCGCCTCAGCCTTGGATACCGTGACCGCCTGGCGGGCCCGCAGTGGAACACCTACTACGGTGTTGGCATCAGCGCGAGCTACGAGCAGGAGCTGGATGACTCTGTCAGTGTCTTTTCTTATTTCATGCGGGGCTACAACCATTCTCCTGACTGGGAGAGTGGGCTGGGAGTGGCCGTTTCCTACAGCAGCCTCAAGGAGTATGTGTTGCCCATGGTCTTTGTGCGCTACCGGGCGCCACACCAGATGGGCCTTTCCGGCAGTCTGGGCTTCCCCCGCACAGAGCTGCGTTATCGAACCCATCCCCAGTTCAGCGTCGGCACCCGTGCCGCCTTTGGACAGGGACACTTTCGCCTGCGCGATGACAGCCCCCTGCAGCCGGCAGGCTTTGTGGAACTGAAAGGTTACCAGGCCGTGGGCTTCGCCGAGTACCGCCTGGCAGCCGGAACCCTTCTCAGTCTTGAGGCCAGCACCTTTGTGGAGCGTCACTGGAAAATCTACGATGCCGACGGCAGCCGGCAGGGGCGGGTTGATCTGGAAAATGGTATCAGCACATCCCTGGTGTGGCGACAGGTGTTCTGAGTTTTCCCGGTGCTGCCCTTTACAGTCGTCCGCTTCCTGAAACCGGAGGCCGCAAACAAGCGTCCTCCATGGCTTTTCAGCAGCCTGACCGTCGGCGCCTCCTGGCGGAAACAGCACACGAAGGAGAGGCAGATGATGATACCTCCGAAACACTCTTGCCTGCGCCTTCTGCTTTTGCTGTGCGTCACTCTGCTGACTGTGGGTTGCGCTTCTGTGGAGCCCCTTTCCGATCGTGACCAGCGGCCCCATGAACCTCCGGCTGCCGCAGGGGAGCTGGCGGCACAGATGCCCCTGAGTGGCCCATCGGGTTTTCGGATACTCTACGGTGGTCCCGAGGCCTACCAGTGGCGGGTGGCCAGTGCCAGGGCAGCCCATGAGCGCCTTAGAGCTTGTCCATAAATAATCATTGACCATCATGATAGTTTGCTATAGAATGATTCAGTGAGAGATCATTCATGGCGGTGATTTATGTCTAAAGTGCAATCATGGGAAGTCTCAGATGCTTTCTGGCAAAGAGTTGAGCCTTTGCTGCCAATCCAGCAAAGAGATCTTGACAAGGTCTACAAGCGCAAGCCTGGTGGTGGGCGCAAGCGACTTAACCCCAGGAAGGCGTTTTCCGGCATTGTCTATGTTCTGCGCACCGGTTGTCAGTGGAAAGCGATACCCAAGGAGCAGTTTGGTTGCGCCAGTGCCGTGCACAAGTACTTCATTGAGTGGAGTAAGGCCGGTGTATTCGAAGCTATTTGGCGTCAAGGGCTGGCTGAGTACGACGAGATGGAGGGAATTGCCTGGGAGTGGCAAAGCATAGATGGCGGAATGTACAAAGCACCAATGGCTCTTGAAACCGTAGGGAAGAACCCGACGGATCGGGGAAAAAAAACGGGAGCAAGCGTCATGTCCTGGTGGACGGTCGTGGCGTCCCGTTGTCCATCGTCGTAACCGGAGCGAACCGGCATGATGTGAGCCAGCTTGAAGCTGTTCTTGATGGCGTAGTCTTCGAGAAGCCTGCAGAGCAGGAGCAGCATCTTTGCGCAGATTGTGGCTACAAGGGAAAGCAGGCGCTCAGCAGCATTCTTCAGCGCGGATACATACCCCATGTAAAGCAGCGAAAAGAAGAGATCGAGGACAAGAAGCGTGACCCATCAAAGAAGGCGAGGCGCTGGATAGTGGAAGCATCTATTTCCTGGTTCAACCGTTTCAGGAAGATTCATGTGCGCTTTGAGAAGCTTGAGGTCACTCACTACGGGTTGACGTGTCTTGCGGCAGCCATAATCACATACAGGAAAATCGGCGTAATTTATGGATAAGTTCTTAATATTCAGTACTACATCTGGCAGGATGATGTGGCGGGTCGTCTGCTGATTGCCGAGCTGCTGCAGGTGGCCGATACTGGTGTGCGCATCTCCCTGCTGCTGGATGACATGGACGTGCGCGGCAGTGACCGCGCCCTGGCCATACTGGATCAGCACCCCCATATCGAAGTGCGGGTCTTCAACCCCTTTCGAAGCCGCTGGGGTATCCTGCGTACCGGGGTGGAGCTGGTGCTGCGGGGCAGTGATCTGAACCACCGTATGCACAACAAGGCGTGGATAGCCGACGGTCATCTGGCCATTATCGGTGGTCGCAATATCGGCGATGAGTATTTCAGTGCCGGCAGCGCCTTCAACTTCTCCGACATTGATCTGGTCATCGTGGGTCCCCTGGCCCATGGGGCTGATATCTCCTTCACCGATTACTGGAACAGCCCCCTGGCCATTCCCATCAGTCAGCTGCGTCGCGTTCGTGACGATGTCAACTGGCTGAGCAGGCACCGCGATGCCATGGACGAGTGGTTCACCTCGTACCTCGACCACCCGCTCATGTCCATGGTCTATGGGCAGCCCCCCTTTGTCAGTCGCGAAATGCTCCTCTGCCCCTCTTCCTACCAGTGGACGGATCAGGCCACACTGGCCGTCGATGATCCGGCCAAGGCGCTGAACCAGGAAGAGCTGGAGCCCGGTGTGCTGGAAGCTCTGGCAGAGCGCTTTGCCATGGTGGAAGAGGAGCTTCTGCTCATATCTCCCTACTTTATTCCCGGTGCGGAAGGCACTCGCATGCTGGCAGACATGGCCGCGCGCGGTATCCGGGTCGCCGTCCTGACCAACTCCCTGGCCACCAATGATGTGGCCATTGCCCACAGTGGCTATGCCCGTCGTCGCCAAGCCTTGCTGGAGGCAGGGGTCGAGCTGTACGAGCTGCGGCCCAGCGCCCATGCCGCGGCGGAAAACCACAACAGCTTTGGCCTTGGCTCCTCACGGGCCAGCCTGCACACCAAGGCGCTGGTGGTGGATCGCCGCGAGGTCTTTCTGGGCTCCTTTAATCTGGACCCACGCTCTGCCCACATCAACACGGAGCTTGGCGCCTTTGTGCGCGATGAACAGCTGGTCGAATCCCTGACGGAGTTTTTTCACCACAGCGTCCACCCGCTCTTTGCCTATCAGCTGTATCTTGATGAGCGTGGAAGCGTGCGCTGGATCGACCATGAGGGGCAGATTCACACCCGTGAGCCCAAGGCCGGGTTCTGGCGACGCTTCCTGGCCGGTTTTGCCCGGCTGCTGCCCATTGAGTCACAGCTCTGATTCAGGTCTTGTGCCTTGCGGGTTCGGGGCGTTTCGCGGTACATTTTCCGTGAACAGGCTCAATACTCAAGTTTCGCATCTTGTTGTCTTAGGTTAAGGTGTTATTATTCTGACATTTATCGCGCGGAAACTGTATTGATTTTGAATGCTTGACTTATCTGGTATTCCACTTTTTGTTTCCGGATATTGTCCTTTTTGACCGCGCAAAAGGACGCAAAACGCGCCCCCCGAACGCCCGTTTTTCCGGCTCGCCTGCTCGCCTGTTCTGGAGATCCGACAGACACTGCTTCCCTGCAGTGCTGCCGGACCACTCACTTCCTGTGAGTGTCCCGTTCGGGTCTTGCCAGCCAGGCGTCGCACTCACCGGACGGGCTCAGGGGGGAACGGCTTTCCTCTGCCTCTCCCCCGTGTGCTGGCCCAGCCAGGACGCGAAGACTGGAACGCGATGGACCCGCAGGGTTGCCGCCACGAGGGCGGCAACCGCAAACCAAAAGCCACGGAGGGCGGCTGTTTACGGTTCCCAGTTCCAGGCAAGCGGACGGCTGAAAAGGACAGCACTGGGGGGCGTTTCGCGGTACATTTTCCGTGAACAGGCTCAATATCAGACTCTTTCCGGAAAACTTCTCACAGGCGCCACCGGCACATCGGGGTGCGAATGGAGATATGGCATGACCCTTCCCTTTGGCTTACTGCACGACCAGTTCCAGTGGATTCGCGACGATGATCTCTGGCGCGAATGGGATGAGCAGTGCCTGCTGCTGACGGCCAACCGCCGCATGGGGCGCTCGGCCCTCTCCCGGCACAGTGGCTTTATGGAGTCACAGCAGCGGGAGGTCTGGCAGACGCCCCGCATCCTGCCCTGGGGCACCTGGCTGCAGCAGCTTGTGGAGGATGGAGTGCTGTCCGGCAGCTGCCCGGCGGCGGAAGTCCCCCGGCTGGTGCTCAGTGACTTCCAGGAGCGGTTGCTGTGGGAGCAGCAGATTGAAAACCTGGAATCCGAGGGCTTTCTGCTCTCGACCACTCTGGCGGCCAGTGCTGCCATGGACGCCTGGCGCCTGATGCACCAGTGGAATGTCCCCCTGGAAAAATACCTGAGTGCCACCACAAACCGCCTGGGGCTTGACTGCGGGCATATCCCCGAACTGCAGGCGTTTCTGCGCTGGGCCACCATTTTCGAGAGTACCCTGAAGGAGAATCGCTGGATTGATCAGGCGCGTCTGCCCCATCTGGTGGAGCGCATGATCCGCAAGGTTGCGCTTCCCCAGCCTTCGCGTCTTTTTCTGATGGGATTCGACGAACTTTCACCGGTGCAGATACGGCTGCTGGAAGCGGTTATGGCGCGGGGGTGCACCGTGATACAGGTGATCGCCCAGGATCACTGCGCCCTGGGCGGTCATGTGGCCATGGCGGACAGTGAAAGCGAATACTGGTCGGCAGCCCACTGGGCGTTGGCGCGCCTGCAAGTGAACCCCGCCGCCCGCATTGCCATTGTCATTCCCCAGCTGGAACAGGTCCGCCACCAGGTGGAATCCGTGTTCGACGCCGTTTTCTATCCCCAGTGGGACTTTTCCCCGGAAAGCCGCCTGCGCACGGCCTACAATATTACCGCCGGACGCACTCTCGCCAGCGTGCCCATGGTGGACATCGCCCTGCTCCTGCTTGACCGCCTCCACCGGAATGTGGAGCTGACCCAGGCCGAGATCAGTGGCATTCTCCTGAGCCCCTTTCTGCCTGGTTATGGGGAAGAGTTTAACCATCGCGTTCTCCTTGATCTGCAGCTGCGCCAGCGGCAGCAGGTCAGCCTGCCCCTGGCGACCGTGATCCGGCTGGCAGCCAGCCGCCACTGCCCGCGACTGGTGAAGTTTCTGCGGGAGCTTGGCGCAGGCATGCAGGAACTGCGCTCCCGGAAAGCGCGGCCCGGCCAGTGGAGCGAACGCCTCTCCCAGCTCCTGACCCGTGCGGGTTGGCCAGGGGATCGTCGCCTCAACAGCGACGAGTATCAGGCACTGGAAGCGTGGAATACCATGCTGTACACCTTCTCCCACTGCGATCCCATAGTGGCAGAGCTGCCCCTGGGCGACGCCCTGAAGCTGATCAGCACCATGGCCCACCAGACCATTCACCAGCCCCACAGTTACGGCGAAGCCCCCGTGCAGGTGATGGGCATGCTGGAGGCGGGAGGAGCCCACTTTGACGCCATGTGGATCATGGGGCTTCACGACGAAGCCTGGCCCGCCGAGCCCCGTCCCAATCCTCTGATCCCCGGTGCTGTCCAGCGCCTGCATCAGCTTCCCCGTTCCAGCCCCCGGCGGGAGTGGGAGTACGCCAGCGCCCTGACCCATCGTTTCCTGGAAAGCGCCGACGAAGTGATCTTCAGCTATCCTGCCAGTGAAGGAGATCGTCATCTGCGCCCCAGTCCACTGATTACCGGTCGCAGGGAACTGAGCCTTCGGGAACTCCGGCTGGAAGAGGCCACCGCGACGTCGCCCCTGGGTCAGCTTCTTGCCACCGCCAGCCTTCAGACACTGGAGGATACCCACGCCCATGGCCTGCCAGCGGATACCCTGCTGCGCGGTGGAGCCTCGGTGCTGAAAGACCAGGCCCTCTGCCCATTTCGGGGCATTGGCCTGCATATTCTTGGTGCCACCGCACCCTGTGGCGCCCTGGCCGGCGTCAACCCCATGGTGCGGGGTATTCTGCTCCACAGCGCCCTGGAGGATATCTGGAACAAGCTGGAGAGTTCCCGCGGACTGCAGAAGATGGAAGCGCGCAAGCGCCGCCAGTTCATTGAGGACTCCCTCGGCAGAGCCATCCAGCGCCTGCAGCACGAACTCAATATCACCATAGCGCCCGCCCTGGCCCAGATGGAAGTGCAGATGCAGGCCCAGTGGATTGATGACTGGCTGGAATACGAAAAAACACGCCCGCCCTTCACCGTGGCCAGCCTGGAACGCTATCACCACATCAGCCTGGGAGGGCTGCAGCTGAAACTGAAAGTAGACCGCATTGACCAGCTGGAAAATGGCCAGCATGTGCTCATCGACTATAAAACCGGCCAGGCCAGCGCCAGGGACTGGGAAGGCGAGCGCCCCGCCGATCCCCAGCTCCCCCTCTACGCCGTCACCCTGCAGGACACCTCCATAGGTGCCGTCGCCTACGCCTTGATCAACCGCGAAGCCTGCCACTTCCGGGGGCTGGCCATGGAGGAAGGCATGCTGCCGGAGCTTGGCGCTCTGCCCGACCAGCAAAGCTGGCAGACCATGCTGCAAAACTGGAAAGCGGCATTGGAGAACCTGGCAGGCGAAATCACCAGCGGCTATGGCGCCATCAGCCCCCGCGATGACACCAGCTGTCGCTATTGCCCCCTGCCCCTGCTGTGCCGCATTGATGGAAATGAGGGGGATGAGGAGAGGTGAGGGATTGATGAAGCAACTGAAGGTTTTGCTGGAATTGAGCCTGTACTCGAAGTGCGGTGAGCCGGAACAGAAAAGAAAGGCCTCACACAAAGCCCGCCAAGGCACCAGAAAAGGCAGTGGGAGGGAGTAGCAGCCGGATTTACCGCGAATGAACACGAATAAACGTTAATCTTGAAGAATAATGCAGGTCTCTCACCTGTTTGCTGTGCTCACGGGGGTCGCAAAGCTGCCAAGGTAAGACCCGGGAACTATTCACTCAACTTGCGCACCTTGCTGTCTTGAGTTAAGCTGTTATTATACGGGCGTTTATCTCGCGGAAACCGTATTGATTTTGAATGCTTGACTTATCTGGTATTCCACTTTTTGTTTCCGGATATTGTCCTTTTTGACCGCGCAAAAGGACACAAAAACGCGCCCCCGAACGCCCGTTTTTCCGGATCGCCTGCTCGCCTGTTCTGGAGATCCGACAGACACTGCATCCCTGCAGTGCTGCCGGACCACCTGCTTCCTGCAGGTGTCCCGTTCGGGTCTTGCCAGCCAGGCGTCGCACTCACCGGACGGGCTCAGGGGGGAACGGCCTGTTTCTGTTTCTCCCCCGTGTGCTGGCCCAGCCAGGACGCGCTGACTGGAACGCTATGGACCCGCAGGGTTGCCGCCACGAGGGCGGCAACCGCAAACCAAAAGCCAGGGAAGGCGGTTGTTTGCGGTCCCCAGTTCCAGGCAAGCGGACGGCTGAAAAGGACAGCACTGGGGGCCGCTTTTGCGCCACTTTTTGCGGGTAAAAAGTGGCAAAATAAACTCATAAACAGGGTGAGGGCAATGTCAAGCAACCCAGTCTGTGTAGAACCATTTTGGCCATTGCAGCGTGACATCAGGGTCAGCGCCGACAACCTGCCGTTTCGGGGATGCGAAACTTCAGTATTCACTTGCCATGGATTACCCTGCTGGAATTTGCCTTTATCTGCGGAAATCTGTGAAATCTGCGGATAAATTCTTTGGCTGTTTTGGGCAGATGAGCGCAGATTTTCCGGAAAAACCCTTTGTGCCCCCTGAGTAATTCCTCGAAATATACGAAAAGGAAGAGGTATTTGTGCATGCGTGACTTCCCCTCCATTGCCGATGAAGCTGCCCGCACGCGGGCGCTGGATATATCAACGTCCTTTATCGTGCAGGCCCCGGCGGGCTCCGGGAAAACCGAACTCCTGACCCAGCGCTTTCTGGCGCTGCTGGGCCAGGTATCCGAGCCCGAGGAGATTCTGGCCATCACCTTCACCCGCAAGGCGGTGGGCGAGATGCGCGAACGGGTGCTGGGCAGTCTGCGCATGGCCCTTGATGCGGAGCCTCCCGCGGCCCCACACCTGCGCACCACCTGGGAGCTGGCCCGCGCTGCGCTGGCCAATGCCCGCCGTCAGGAGTGGAATCTGCTGGAGCATCCCACCCGGCTGCGCATCCAGACCATTGACGCCCTCTGTGCTTCCATCGTGCGCCAGATCCCCTACTTTTCCCGCCTGGGGGGACAGATGGCCATCAGCGATGAGCCTGCCCGGCTTTACCGCCAGGCGGCGATGCAGACCCTGGAGGAGCTGGAGTGCCCCCATGTGCGCACGGTACTGACCCACCTGCACAACGATATGGAGCGGGCCTGCGCCCTTCTGATGGAAATGCTGCAGCGGCGCGAGCAGTGGCTGCACCACATTGTGGCTGCCCGGAAGGCCGATCGTGCCGCGCTGGAGCGTTCCCTGGCCCATGTGCGAAGCTCCTACCTGCTGGAGCTGCAGGCGGGCCTTGATGAAGCCACGGTGGCGTCTCTGGCCGAACTGGCCGCCTATGCCGCTTCCAATCTGGATGAAAATCATCCCCTGGCCCGTATCGACTGGAGTCAGGGGCTGGGCTTCGAGGCGGCGTACACCGGGGCCTGGATTGCCCTGAGCAGCCTGCTGCTGACCCAGAAGGGCACCTGGCGGCGCAGTTTCACCAAAAATGATGGATTTCCCCCTCCCAAGAATGCCTTGATCCCTGCCATAAAGGCTCTGCTCCAGGAACTGGCCGCCAGTCCCCAGGCGGAGAACCTGTGCTGGGCCCTGCAGGCTCTGGCCCTGATTCCTGCCACCTATGACGATGACCAGTGGCCGGTACTCCACGCCATCAATGAGCTGCTTCTGAAAGCCGTTGGACATCTGTGGCTGGTTTTTGGGCGCAGCGGCTGCGTGGATTTCTCCCAGATGAGCCTTGCCGCTGTGGAAGGTCTGGGCAGTGATGACGAGCCCACTGACCTTGCCCTGAAGCTTGATTATCGACTCAACCACATCCTGGTGGACGAGTTTCAGGATACCAGTGCCAGCCAGTACCGACTGCTCAGGAAGCTGACTGCCGGGTGGCAGCCCGGTGACGGGCGCACCCTCTTTGTGGTGGGTGACCCCATGCAGTCCATCTACCGCTTTCGCCAGGCCGAAGTGGGTCTTTTCCTGCAGGCGCGCCAGCAGGGAATTGGCAATGTGCAGCTGGAACCCCTGTCCCTGAGTGTGAACTTTCGCTCCACCGCAGCCATCGTGCACTGGAACAATCAGATATTCTCCCGTGTCTTTCCCGCTGTGGAGGAGATATCCAGCGGAGCCATAGCCTACAGCGCCAGCAGCGCTTTCCATGGGGAGGCAGAAGGGCCTGACTGCGCCGTGCAGGCTCACCTGCTGCCAACCGCAAAGGCGCAGGAAGAGGCGCGGGCTATACTGGCGTGTATTGAGGACATCCGCTCCCGCCATCCCGGTGAGACCATTGCCATCCTGGCCCGCAACCGTACCCACCTGGACGAGATCATTTCCCTGCTCAAAGGGGGTGCCACCTCCTTCAGTGCCATAGATATAGCGCCCCTGGCCCACAGTGGCGCCGTGCGCGACCTGCAGATCATCACCCGTGCCCTGTGCCATCCCGGTGACAGCATCGCCTGGCTGGCTCTGTTGCGGGCACCCTGGTGCGGGCTGACCCTCGCGGATCTGCAACTCCTCACTGCCGGTGCCGATGGACGCACTCTCTGGCAGTGCCTGCAGGAGGCTACCTGTGTGGAACCGCTCAGTGCCGATGGACAGGCGCGCCTGCTGCGTATCCGGCCAGCCCTGATCCAGGCCATGGAAGAGCGTGGCCGCCAGGGGCTGGCGCGCTGGGTGGAGGGAACCTGGCGGCAGCTGGGTGGCCCCGCCTTTCTGGAGCGGCCAGCACAGTTGGAGGACGCCCGCGTCTTTCTGCACATTCTCCACTCCCTGGAAGAGGAACCCTTTCCGGAAATTCAGCATATGGAGGAAGCCCTCGCCAGTGTCTACTGCAGCGAAGACCCGTCCGCCGACAGTTCTTTGCAGCTGATGACCATCCACAAGGCCAAGGGCCTGGAGTTCGATCACGTCATCATTCCCGGCCTCTGCGGCGGCAGCCGCAGCGAGAGCAAGCCCCTGCTGGCCTGGCATGAAGGGCCGCACCGCAGCGCGGATATGGAGCTGCTGCTGGCCATTGCCCGGCGGGGGCGCGACCAGAAGGAGAGCAGCCTCTACGAGTATATCCGCCAGATGCACCAGCGCTGTATGGAGAACGAGCAGAAACGCCTGCTGTACGTCGCCTGTACCCGCGCCAGAAAGGGACTGCACCTGTTTGCCCGCCTGCGGCCCGATCGCAGTGGCGAAGACTGGGCTTCGCCTCGCAGCGGCAGCCTGCTGCGCCATATCTGGGAGCAGCTGCAGCCACTGGCACCACCGCTGCCCGATGCGCCGGAAGCAGAGGAACAGCAGCAGGCGCAGCCCCCTGTTCCCCTGAAGCGGGTGCACAGTGACTGGCAGATCCCCCGTGTGGCTCCCCGCATACTGCCGAATCTGGCCATTACCCCGGCTCAGCATGACGAAGGGGAACCACAGCCCGAGTTCCAGTGGGCAGGTGAAATGGCCCGCCTGGTGGGGGTGCTCTTTCACCAGTGGGTGCGTCGCCTGGGAGAAAAGAATGAGAGAGAGAGCCTGAGCGGTGATATGGAAGAACTGCGCAAAAACCTTCGCTGGAGCACCTATCAGCTTGGCGTTCCCCATGAACTGCGAGCCAGCGTGGTGGAGCGCACCATCACCGCCCTCGGGAATATGGGCGTCGATCAGCGGGGCCGCTGGATTCTCTCCTCCTCCCATCAGGACTCCCGCTGGGAGTACCCGTTGACCGGCACAGACCAGCGTGGTCACATCGTCAATATCATCATCGATCGCATGTTTATCGATGACCAGGGAACCCGCTGGATTATCGACTATAAAACCGGCCAGCACGAAGGAGGGGGGCTGGAGCACTTCCTGCGCGAAGAGCAGCAGCGCTATGCACCCCAGCTGGAACGCTATGGCTTTCTGGCAGGCAAGCTCGGGCCGCAGCCCGTGCGCCTGGGGTTGTACTTCCCCTTTCACCAGCGCTTTGTGGAATGGGGAGTGGGGGAAGGGTATGGAAGTTCATAAAAACCGTGCCATGCACAAGGCAGGCATTCTGCACTCCCAGACCCGCTCGCTTGTCTTCCTGGCTCAAGGGCCTGCCGCTCGCCATCCGGGCTCGCTCTCGAAGTGCTGAATGCCACGCTGAGGAGACAACTGGCGCAACATGCGCGTCTGAATACCAAAATACAGGCAGGCCAATGACACCCAACAACAGTTTTTCCACCCTTTCCACATTCATCTGCGCCATGGAGGCCTTCAGCCGCGCCCATGGGCGCGATGAGCTGCCGTGGCGTCAGCCGGGCATGACGCCCTATGGTATCTGGGTCAGCGAGGTGATGCTGCAGCAGACCCAGGTAATGCGGGTGATTCCCTATTTTCAGGCTTTCATGGAGCGCTTCCCCCATGTCTTTTCTCTGGCGGCAGCCAGCTGGGATGACTTCCTGCCACTGTACCGTGGGCTTGGCTACTACCGTCGGGGGGAGAATATGCTGGCCTGCGCCCGGCTGGTGGTGGAGCAGCATGACGGGGTCTTTCCCCGCGACAGGAAGCAGCTTAAGGCCTTGCCGGGCATTGGCGATTACACGGCCAGCGCCATCCTCAGTTTTGGCTATGGCGAGCCAGTGCTGGCTTTTGACACCAATATGCAGAAGGTTTTCGGACGCTTTCTGCAGGGCAGCCGCAAGGCGGTGGTGGACAAAGAAGCCCTGGAAGGTTCATTGGTGGATCTGTTCCGGCAGCGTCCCATGGGCTGGTTCAATGGAGCGGTTATGGATTTTGCCGGGGCGGTCTGCCGCAAGGTGCCCCTCTGTGCAAGCTGCCCGGTCCGCACCCACTGTCGCTATTTCGCCGAAGAAGGCCGGCAGGAAACTGTCGCGGTCAAGGCAGGCGCCACGCCCCCCTTTCCCATGGGCAGTGCCCAGGTTCACCTGTGGCTGCACCGGGCGCATCGTCACTATTTCTCTGTGGACCCCGATCGCTTTGTGCCCTTTATATTGCCGCCGGGGGTGAACCGTCGCCACCAGATCAAGGCATACTTCATGGAGCAGTACGGGCTGGAGCTGGCGGTGCGCCCTCCCCACGCCCGTGGCTTTCTGGAGGGCATGCCCGTGCTGCTGGTCAATGCCCAGGTTCTCCAGGGGCAGGCGGAGTTTGCTGCTTTCACCAGGGAAGAGGTCCGGGAGTACGGTGAGACGATAACGCTGAAGGGTTCTTTTGATTGAAAAAGGACTGGTTCGGGTATACAAGCATGCAGAGTACGATCGCGGCCAGAGCCTGGTCTTGAATTTTCCCGTGGAAAGGTTTCTATGAATACATTGCCCCCGTGTCCCCGGTGCCAATCATCCTATACCTATGAAGATCAGAGTCTGTATGTCTGCCCCGAGTGCGCCCACGAGTGGCCGAAGAATGCTGCCGTTGCCCCAGCGCAGGACAAGGTGGTACGCGATGCCCACGGCACTCCCCTGGCTGATGGAGACACGGTGACGGTGATCAAGGATCTCAAGGTCAAAGGCTCTTCGGCGGTGGTGAAGGTCGGCACCAAAGTGAAGCAGATCCGCCTTGTGGAAGGGGATCATGACATCGACTGCAAAATTGACGGTATTGGCGCCATGAAACTGAAATCAGAGTTTGTCAGAAAGGTTTAGGCGCACATGCAGAAAACGGCTTCTGTCCAGTGGCTTGACGCTATTGCCTGTCACTCCCGGCGATGGGTGCTCTGGGGTGTTGTATTGGGTGGTCTTGGCGGGGTGCTGATCATCCTGCAGGCGGGGCTGCTGGCCCACGTTATCCATGAAGCGTTCATGGAGGGAATTTCCCGCGCGGCCTTGTTGCCGTTTTTTGGTTTCCTGGTGCTGGTGATTGCTTTGCGGGCACTGATCGCCTGGGGGCGCGAGCTCCTGGGGCAGCGCGCCTCGACGCAGGTGCGTCGGGTGGTTCGTCAGCAGCTGCTGGAGCATATCGGACGTCTGGGGCCGGTCTATGCCAGCGAGCAGCGTGCCGCGTCTCTCTCCAGTGCTCTGCTGGAGCGGGTGGAGGCCCTGCACGGCTACTTTTCCCACTATCTGCCCCAGAAGATGCTGGCCATAGTCATTCCCGCCACTATCGGCCTGGCGGTCTTCCCCGTCAGCTGGGTGGTGGGGACGATCTTTCTGGTCACGGCGCCGCTGATTCCCTTCTTCATGGTCATGATCGGCCGCGGGGCGGCGACATTGAACCAGAAGAACTTCCAGGCCCTCTCCCGCATGAGCGCCCACTTTCTGGATACCCTGCAGGGTCTGGCGACCCTCAAGATTTTTTTCCGCTCCCGTGATGAGGCCCAGCGTATTGCCAAATCTTCAGAGGAGTACCGTCAGGGAACCATGGCGGTGCTGCGGGTGGCCTTTCTCTCCTCGGCGGTACTGGAATTCCTCACTGCCGTGGCCATTGCCATGACGGCGGTCTATCTGGGGATGCACTTCCTGCACTATCTCGACTTCGGCCTCTATGGCCGGGAGCTGACCCTGAAGATGGGGCTTTTCCTGCTGCTGCTGGCACCGGAGTTCTACCAGCCCCTGCGGGAGCTGGGCACTCACTATCACGCCCGGGCCGAAGCCGTTGGCGCGGCCGAAGGTATCCAGGCCATTCTCAGGGCACCGGCTCAGGCCGCTCCTCGCGACGGGGAGCCCTTTGGCCCCGTCGGCAACATCGCCATCGACTTTCGATCTGTCCATCACTGTTTTGGCACGGAGCGCGTGGCTCTGGAGAATCTCTGCCTGTCCATCGAGGCGGGGCAGTGGGTGGCCGTGGTGGGTGCCAGCGGCGCCGGCAAGACCACCATGCTGAATCTGCTGCTGGGCTTTCTGTCCCTGCAGCAGGGGCAGATCCTGGTCAACGGTCAGGATCTGGGCAGCCTGAACATGGAACACTGGCGTCGGCATGTGGCCTGGGTTCCCCAGTCGCCGACGCTTTTTTATGGCAGCATTGCCGACAATATCGCCCTGGGCTCAGAGGCCATGACCCGTTCCCGTGTCATTGAAGCGGCGCGACGCGGACGGGTGCTCGACTTCAGTGATGCTCTGCGCGGTGGCCTTGACGCGCCTGTGGGCGAGCAGGGGAACCTGCTTTCCGGTGGTCAGGCCCGCCGGGTGGCCCTGGCGCGGGCCTTTGCCAAGGACGCTCCCCTGGTGGTGCTGGATGAACCCACGGCTGGTCTGGATGGTGAAAATGAGCGTCTGATCATGGAAGGCCTGAAGGGCCTGGCTGCGGGGCGTACCATGATGATGCTGACCCACCGCCTGGATACCGCTCGCCTGGCGGATCGTATTGTGGTCATGGATCGTGGACGGATTGTGGAAGCGGGCAGCCACGCTGAGCTGATGGCCCTGGAGGGGACCTATGCTGCTCTGGTGCGCAGTGGACGCGCGGAGGTGCTCCCATGAGGGAACTGCTGCCCTTTGTGCGCCTCTTCTGGCCCAGCCGCCTGTGGATATTCTGGGGAGCCTTTTTCGGACTTGCCACCATGGTGGCAAGCGTCGGTCTGCTGGCCCTTTCGGGCTGGTTTCTCAGTGCGGCGGCCTTTGCCGGCCTCAGTGTCATCAGTGCCAGGGAGTTCAATTTCTTTACCCCCAGTGCCGGAGTGCGGGGGTTTGCCATCCTGCGTACCGGTGGCCGCTATGCCGAGCGTATCCTCTCCCACGAAGCCACCTTCCGTCTGCTGGCCTCGCTGCGTGTCTGGTTTTACCAGCGCATTGAGCCCCTGGCGCCGGCAGGGCTGCTCCGCCATCGCAGTGGCGATCTGCTCAGCCGCATTGTCACCGATATAGATACCCTGGACGGCCTCTTTCTCCGGGTCATATCACCGCTGCTGATCGCCCTGGGCCTGGCAGCCATAGCCGGAACCTTTCTGTGGTGGCTCTCCCCGGTGCTTGCATTGATATTCTGGTTTTTCTTCGCCCTGGCCGGGCTGCTGGTTCCCCTGCTGGTCAGGCACATGGGCAATCAGATTGGTCGGACCATGCAGCAGTGCGGCGCGCGTCTGCGCACCGCAGCGGTAGAGGATATGCAGGGTATGGCCGACCTGATGGTGTACGGAGCCGATACCAGGCATCGCGCCCGGCTGCTGGAGGAGAGTGAACGCCTGCTGATGCAGCAGGAGCGCATGGCGCGGGTCAGTGGCCTCAGCAGTGCCTTGATGACGCTCCTGGCGGGCCTGGCGGCTGTGAGCGCCCTCTTCGCGGCGATTCCCCTGGCTCAGCAGAGCGTCTTTGACGGAGCCATGCTGGCCCTGATCACCTTCGGTATTCTGGCGACCTTTGAGGCTGTGCTCCCCATTCCCCACGCCTTTCAGTTCCTGGGCAAGACGCGGGAAGCGGCCCGCCGCCTGCTGGAAGTGACAGAGGTAGAGCCCGCCGTCACTTTCCCTGAAAACCCCTGCCGGGAGGCTGCCGGGGCGCTGTGTCTGAAAAGCGTCAGCTTTGCCTACGCAGGGGGCAGTGGAGCCGAGGCCCTGCGGGATGTTTCCCTGAGTGTAGCCGACGGAGCCAAAGTGGCAATCGTTGGGCCATCGGGCAGTGGAAAGTCGACCCTGGCTCACCTGCTGGTGCGCTTCTGGGATCCACGCAGCGGACAGATAACCCTTGGCGACAGCGATCTGCGTCAGCTCAGCGAGGAGCAGCTGCGCAACACCATCACCCTGGTCTCTCAGAAGTCCCATATCTTCTGCGCCACCATGCGGGAGAATCTGCTTATTGCCGCGCCCCATGCTGACGAACAGCAGCTGTGGCAGGCTCTGGAGCAGGCGCAGCTGGCTGATTTTGTCAGGGGGTTGCCGGAGGGCCTGGATACCTGGGCCGGCGAAGGGGGGGCGCGCCTTTCCGGCGGCCAGGCTCGCCGTCTGGTGCTGGCGCGGGCGCTTTTGAAGAACGTCTCCATCTGGGTGCTGGATGAGCCCACCGAGGGCCTGGATGCCGTGACCCAGCAGCAGTTTATGGCAACGCTGCTGGACAGCCTGGCAGGGCAGACCCTGATCCTGATTACCCATATCACGGCAGGGCTGGAAGCCATGGACACCGTTTATTTCATGGAGGACGGGCAGCTGATCTGCAGTGGCAGCCATCGACAGTTGTTGCGTACCAGTGAGCGGTATCGGGTTTTTACGAATTGCGCGGGTGACTAGAAAAAGGGCAGCTTCAGTCCTGCCCTGGTCGTCCGACTAAAGTTGTGCACATTTTTTGCGCACCCGCTGTGCGCTGTCGTCAAAGTCATTTTTCTCCTCGGGGCTGGCGAAGCCTGGGATTTCTTTTCCTCCCTCTTGCAATAACGCAACATTTCCTTGACAAGGCGTAGGTTAGGCGCATAATCTTAGCCACGGCAAAGGGCCCCCTGTTCTTTTCTGGCATGCTTATTGCTGTATGCCATAGGGAAAGGCAATACGCCCGGTAACAGCCCATTTTGCAAAAGGAGAAGGTTATGTTGAAAGCAAAACGTCTTGGAATCATCGGTGGAGTTCTCGCCGGAAGTCTTGTTCTGGCAGCCTCTGCCTCTGCCCTGCCCCTGGAAAGCCATGTAGGCGCCACGTACGGTATTCCCAGCGAAGGCGACAACGGCCTTGAGCTGGAAGTCGGCACCCTGTATTCCCATGAATCCGGATTTTACGCTGGTGCCACCTATTTCACCAATGATCTGCTGGACGACGACTGGGATTTCTCTGATTATTCATATTTTGAAATTACCTTTGGTTACGAAGGCGAAGCTGGAGCTATCGGTTACGACCTGGGTTTCCTGAAGACCATGCCCATGGACAGCGATATTGACGATAACGATGAAGTGTATGCTGGTGTTCTCTTCGCTCCTACAGAAGAGCTGGGTCTGAGCGCCTACTACTACATGAACCTTGACTCGGATCTTGATGCTGACTATGTGGAGCTGGGAGCTGAGTACGATCTGGGCGTAGCGGTTGCCAGCTACCTCTACACTATGGGTATTGGCGACAATGACGAAAAAACCTCGGAAATCGGTATCAGCAAAGAATTTATTCCAAGCCATGAGTTTGGCCTGTTCTACACCGTTGACCATGACGACAGCGACAACAGTGTTCTCGAGCTGAGCTGGACCTACAGCTTCTGATTCTGCCCTCACCATTTGTGGTTTGTGGAAAAATATCGTCGGCCGGCCCTGCACGTGTGCGGGGCCGGTTCGCGTTCAGGGTTTCATGTCAGGGCGTGGCGGGAATATGGCAGCGGGAATGGATGGGAAGGTAGAAGTAGAATGAGGTTCCCTGCCCTGCCTTGCTGGTGAACTCTATGGTTCCTCCATGAAGAAAGACACATTTCTGCACGATGATCAGCCCCAGCCCGGTTCCCTTGATGCCCTCGGTGTTGGAACAGCGATAGAAGGACTGAAACATGTTCTTTTGTTCATCCTCCGGTATGCCAATGCCTTCGTCCCGGACGCAGACGATAATATACTCCTCATGCTGTTGTGATATCTGCAGATGAACCGGCTTCTCAAAGGGTGAGTACTTCAGGGCATTGCTCAGCAGGTTGGTGACGATGTAGCGCAGAAGTTTTGCGTCGGCATCAATGTTATTGGGAATCTGCCCGGCATCAATATGGATTTCACGATCCCGGTAGATCTGCTGCATTTCTGTCACGATGGTATGACAAAGGCTGACCAGATTGAGGGGTTGGGGGTTGAAGGCGGTTTGCCCGGAATCCAGGCTGCCCAGGATCAGGACATCTTCCAGTATGGCAACCATGCGCTTGACTCCATTACGGATGGAGAGAAGATGCTGTGCGCGCTGCTCCTCACTGATGCGCTCAAAGTACCGTTCCAGGATTTCAGCTGATCCCATGATGCCTGCCAATGGAGTGCGGAATTCATGGGAGACGGTCTGAATAAAGGTGTTTTTCATTTTATTTATACTGCGCTCCTCTTCCAGGTTGGCGCGTATCTGTGCTTCTGCTTCTTTGAGTTCTGTGATGTCGTTGGCAATCTGCAGGTGCACGACTCTTCCATCACTCCAGTGAATGGAGCGATCCCGCCGCTGAAACCATTGTCCTGTTGAAGGTGTCTGGTTTTCCCATACAATATTTTCCCCATTGGGTTGGCCATTTTCATCAACCAGCAGGTGATAGCGACAGAATGGGCAGGGTTGCTGCTGGTTTTCCTGAATATACTTCCAGCACTTTTCCCCGATGACGTCGCCATAGAGTTTTCTGGCCATCTGGTTGAGATAGATCAGTTCATGGGTGCGTATGTCGGAGACATAAATAATGGCGTCCATGCTGTCCAGCAGCATTTCGAAGTTGTTGCGCGAAGCGCGCAGAGCTTTTTCCGTCTTTTCCTGCAGGGAAAGCTGTCGCAGGATATAGAGTCCGAAGCCACCGAGTACCGCTGAGAGGAGCACCATGATCGCAATGGTGAGCAGCCTGTCCTGGTGCCACTGCGCCAGGTACTCCTCTGCCTGCATGGTGGTGCTCACCACCAGGGGCAGCTGTTCGACCGTGCGATAGCTGACGTAGCAGGTGTCCTGCCTGTCTGGAAACTGGCACAGAAAGCTGTCGTGGGGATTGTGATACCATCGATTGTCAAGGAAGACAGGGTTGTTTTCCATGGCGATACCCTGAAGCTCTTCGCGAAAGGGATGGTGCAGAAGGGCTTCGCCGTGTGGCTTGCGCCAGAGTGCCATGGTACCGGTGCGACCGATGTTCAGCGACTCGAAGTACTGCTGGAATACCTGGGAGTCAATGGCAGCCATGACTACGAAATCCAGGTGATCTTCAGTGTGCTGAGCGCGACTGATGGGAATGAACCATTGTCCGCAAAGCTTGCTCCGCAAGGGTGTGCCTATATACAGGCCGTGGCCGGGATCTGAGTGGATGGTGAAGTACGTTCGGTCCAGGGCATCAAGATCCGGCCTGGGATGCTCCTGGTTGCGCCAGGCGATGAGGCTTATCTGGCCTGAGGGGGCGATGACACTTATACCGGATACTTCGGGTATACGCTCAATGACGGACTGCAGGCGCTGCCTGCCAGAATCGGTATTATCCAGAAGGTCTTCTGTTGAAAGGGCGTGCAGGGTCTCCCGGATGATCATGTCGATGGATCCGATGGTCAGCTTGACATATTTTTCCTGGGCAAAGGTCAGGTTGTCGAGATTCTGTTTGACCTGCTGAAGGCTCTGGGAGCGGGAATTTGTGATATGCCACAGACCAGTTGCCCACAGAATGGCAATGCTGAGGATGCAGAAAACCATAATAATGAGTTTGAGCGGCAGGGAGTTCCCGATGGAGCGCTTCATGGTGCGTCCACAGTGACAGGAAAACCCAGGGTCACGGTTGTCCCCTGGTCAGGGATGCTCTGAATGTCCAGAGAGCCCTGGCTGTGCTGGAGAATAAGTTTCACAATTGCCAGTCCCAGTCCTGAACCCTGCTGCTCGTAATGATGGCGTTCAAATTGCTGAAATGCTCCCAGTTGGTCGAGGTTTTCTGCGGGAATGCCTCGCCCCTGATCGCTGACACTCAGGGTTATGGAATTACCTGTCAGGCGGCATTGCAAGGTAATCGGGCTGCCTGCTGCAGAAAACTTGCAGGCGTTATCTGTCAGCTGTCGCACCACATGGGAAAAGTAGGGAATGCAGGCGTGAATGGGATATTCGGGAAGCGCAATTTCCATGTCTTCGATGCGCTTCCACTTTTTCGCAACGTCACTGCCAATATGCCTGGTTATAGTGCACAGGTTGTCTCGTATCTCACCGGAGCCGCTCCTGTTGCCGGTGAAGCGCAGAAACTGCAGCTCATTATAGAGCAGATACTTGTGGATGGTTTCCATCAAGCGTTCTGCAGCACTTTGGATGGCGCAGGCCATGGGGACGATTTCCTGGTGACTGAGGTTGCTCGGCTCTTCTTCAATAATCAGCTCTGCATATCCCAGGATACTGTTGAGAGGGGTGATGAGTTCATGGGGGATTCGCGATGCCAGCTCTGAGCACAGGGCCTCCGAACGTTGCTGCTCCTGCTCCAGCTGCAGGCGTTTTTTCCGCAGACGAACCTCTATGGCCTGCAGCAGCTCCTCAATAGGCGCGGGTTTTTGGATATAGTCATCGGCACCCATCACCATTCCTCGTCGCACGTCTTCCTTGTCAACCTTGGCCGTGAGGAAGAGGAAGGGAATGCTGGCGGTGCGCGGATGGCTCTTGAGGGCTTCAAATACCTGATACCCATCCATTTTCGGCATCATGATATCGCACAGAACCAGATCATGATGGCTTTCGAGGGCCTTGCGTACCCCTTCCTCTCCGTCCTGGGCGTCATCGACGTCATAATTTTCCAGGGTCAGCAGCTCTACCATATTGTGGCGTAGTACCGGATCATCTTCGATCAGCAGAATTCGTCTCATGATTTCTCCTCCGCAATACACTGGGATAGGGGTATGGTTACGGTGAACGTGCTGCCCTGGTTCGGTTTGCTCTGTATCTGGATGGTGCCGTTGTGCAGGTCGAGGCAGCGCTTGACGATCATCATGCCGATGCCGGTTCCCTGAATATGGCTGGCGTTGCTGCCGCGAAAAAAAGCTTCAAACAGGCGCCCGCGATCGCTTTCGGGAATACCTATCCCGAAGTCGGTAACGCGGAAACACAGTTCTTTGGTGGTATTGAATATGGAAAAGTGTACCGGTGATGTGGCGGGCGAATACTTCAGGGCATTACTCAGCAGGTTGGTGAGGATGTGGTGCAGCAGGGATTCGTCCAGCATGGCACAAGTCGGAATATCCCTGAAGTCAAGTTGGATGCGCTGGCCGGGGAAGATACTGTGCAGCTGATCCTGAATCGCGCGGCACATGGCCACCAGATCAACAGGAGATGGGCTGAAGTTCGTTTGTCCGGAGTCCATGGCGCCCAGAGCCAGGATCTCCTCCATCATGAAGACCATTCGCTGTACCCCGCTGAGGATAGTATCCAGATGTTCATCCCGGCGCTCAGGGCTCAGGCGCTCCAAATATTTTTTCAACAGTTCCGCCGAGCCCATGATGCCAGCCAGTGGAGTGCGGAACTCGTGGGAGACCATCTGTACAAAGGTGCTTTTGAGTTCATTGAGTTCCTCCTGTTGACGCAGACTGCGCAACAGCTCATCTTCAAAGCGCTTGCGCTTTGTTATGTCTGTGACATAAGCGACCATGCGCCACTGGCCGCTGGTGTCGGCAAAACTCGTTGAAACAATCTCTGCCAGAAAGCTCTCGCCCCCACGTCGCACGAATTTCCACTCTTCGCTGGAGCTGGTGTGAGCGTTGCCAAACTGCTCGAACCACTGGTGCCAGGCCATGCGGCTCTCTTCTGGCAGGATTTTTGTCAGGCTGTGCCCTGCCAGGGATTCAAAGTGATAATGCACCTTGTGACACATGGCCGGATTCACCCACTCAATGGTGCCACATGAGTTTATGATCACAACTCCCAGTGGTGTACTCTCCAGCAGGCGCCACAGCCGTTGTTCACTGCTGCGCAACGCTTCTTCAACCTTTTTCTGGGGGCTCATGTCGCGCATGATAGATGAAAGGTACTCCAGGTTTCCCTGCTGGTCGCGATGGGCGATTATGACCTGTGTAACGGGAATGGTTTTTCCGTGTCGGTTGGTTATGACGTTTTCGCCCTGCCAGATCCCATTGGTGATGGCAGAGGGAATCGCAACTCTGGTGAGAATCTTCAGGGATTTTGGAGGGTGGAAGAGGTCAAAAGAGATGGCAGTGACGTCTTCGTCGGGTTCAACTCCGACCATGGCGCGTCCGTGGGAATTCCAGAAGATCATGGTGCCGTCGGGGGTGGCAATATTGACGCTGTCGGTGGTGGCTTCCAGGATGCGCACCATGCGCTCCTGCTGTTCTTCGAGGATTTTACGTTCCGTGATATCGGCATGGGTGCCGATCATGCGCAGGGGCGTTCCGTCTCTGGCCCAGCTCATGACCTTTCCCTGGGAGCTGATCCAGCGATAATTACCGTCGCGATGCCGCAGTCTGTACTCCGATCGATAGAGCCGGTCAGACTTGCTGAAGGCAGGCTCGTGGGCCTGCATGACGCGCTGGTAGTCATCAGGGTGAATGCGCTGTTGCCACTGTTCCAGGGAGTTGGGAAGTTCATGGTCGCGGTAACCCAGAATTTCCTTCCAGCGTGGAGAAAAATAGACCTCTGAACTCTGGATATTCCAGTCCCAGACGCCAATATTGGTGCCTTCCAGCGCAAATTGCCAACGTTGTCTGTTGGCAAGTAACTCCTCTTTGCGCTTTTGCAAGCCTGGAGAGCTGCCCGAAGCAATGGTGTCTGTGAGCTCAGTCTGTGTTGCCAGAACCCAGCAGGTCTGCTGCGATGTCAAGGATACCTGCGTCAACTCCAGGAAAATTTCACCTTGGGGCAACTGGATTGCTGTGACAGCGGGTTCGCCTGTCCTGGCGACCATTTTCACGGCATTGTTGAGTTGAAGCGCGTCTGTTTGTCGTAACCATGGGTGCTCGGGAAGCTTCTCCCGCTGGCATCTCAGCGCTCGCAGCGCTCCATCGCTGGCTTCCGCCAGCTCCCCATTGCCACGGAAAAGCAGCTGAATAAAGGGAGAAGCATGAAATGCGTGCAGAAACAGTATGTGAGGCGGAGATTTGGAAGTGTCAGCCATGGCGTGCTCCTGTGTGCCGGTTGACGCGTGCGAGAATCGCATGGCTACAAAAAATTCGGATCCAGGTGTATCCGAATGTAGTTGAGAACTTCAACGGACTCAACTGGTTTGCAGAAGGCTTTGGTGACCTTACCCTTGATCCCGTGCGCTACATCCATATTGATGGTGCCGCTGAAAACGATGATAGGAGTATCTGCATTCAGAAAACTGCGCTTGCGGATGCTGTCGATCATTTGAACACCACCTAGCCTGGGCATAGAGATATCGGTGATGATGAGATCAAACTTTTCCTTGGATACTCGCTCAATGCCACGTTGACCATTTTCGGCAGTGGCGACGCTGTATCCCTCAAGGGCGAGAATGGTGGTGAGGTTATTGCGCAGGGTTTCATCATCTTCGACGACCAGAATGCGCATTGGTGAGGCTTTTGCGGGCATAATGCTCTCCTGGAGTATGCGGCGTTCCGATGACACAGGAAAACTGTAGTCTGAATGACAAATTAAAGTCAATTGATAACGGATATTGTCTGCTGATTTTTTCGTCGATACTTCCCATTGCCATGTGCTGTAATGGGAAATTTTCGCAGGGTCCATGAACATTGTACGCCACAGATGGTTTAAGTATTGACTGGTACGCTGTTTAATCGGGAAAATTGAAGGGGAGGGAACCCTCCTGCGTGAGCCCTTGTCCTCTGGTGCTCCGAAAAGAAAAAGGTATTGTTATGGTGTGGCAGTTGATTATAATGAACCACAGGTCGGGTGCGGAAATATCTCATCCACCGCAGGTGAGTTTCTTCAGCAGCACTGAAAATTCCGGATAGAGCTTTATGAAACTGAAGTTTCGCACCCCCGAAACGACAGGTTGTCTGCGTGTTCCAGATGATATGCTGAAATGGCGGAATGGTTCCGCACAACTGCGTCGCTTGACATTGCCCTCGCCTTGTCTATGAGTTTCTTTGCCACTTTGGACCCGCCCAAAGTGGCGCAAAAGCGGCCCCCAGTGCTGTCCTTTTCAGCCGCCCGCTTGCCTGGAACTGGGGACCGCAAACAACCGCCCTCCGTGGCTTTTGGTTTGCGGTTGCCGCCCTCGTGGCGGCAACCCTGCGGGTCCATAGCGTTCCAGTCGGCGCGTCCTGGCTGGGCCAGCACACGGGGGAGAGACAGAAACAGGCCGTTCCCCCCTGAGCCCGTCCGGTGAGTGCGATGCCTGGCTGGCAAGACCCGAACGGGACACTCACAGGAAGTGAGTGGTCCGGCAGCACTGCAGGGAAGCAGTGTCTGCCGGATCTCCAGAACAGGCGAGCAGGCGATCCGGATAAACGGGCGTTCGGGGGGCGCGTTTTTGGGTCCTTTTTGGGCGGTCAAAAAGGACAATATCCGGAGGCGAAAAGTGGAACACCAGATGAGTCAAGCATGCAGAATCAATATTGCTTCCGCGTGGTAAGTGCTGGGGAAATAATTGACTAAGAGCTTGTCCATAAATAATCATTGACCATCATGATAGTTTGCTATAGAATGATTCAGTGAGAGATCATTCATGGCGGTGATTTATGTCTAAAGTGCAATCATGGGAAGTCTCAGATGCTTTCTGGCAAAGAGTTGAGCCTTTGCTGCCAATCCAGCAAAGAGATCTTGACAAGGTCTACAAGCGCAAGCCTGGTGGTGGGCGCAAGCGACTTAACCCCAGGAAGGCGTTTTCCGGCATTGTCTATGTTCTGCGCACCGGTTGTCAGTGGAAAGCGATACCCAAGGAGCAGTTTGGTTGCGCCAGTGCCGTGCACAAGTACTTCATTGAGTGGAGTAAGGCCGGTGTATTCGAAGCTATTTGGCGTCAAGGGCTGGCTGAGTACGACGAGATGGAGGGAATTGCCTGGGAGTGGCAAAGCATAGATGGCGGAATGTACAAAGCACCAATGGCTCTTGAAACCGTAGGGAAGAACCCGACGGATCGGGGAAAAAAACGGGAGCAAGCGTCATGTCCTGGTGGACGGTCGTGGCGTCCCGTTGTCCATCGTCGTAACCGGAGCGAACCGGCATGATGTGAGCCAGCTTGAAGCTGTTCTTGATGGCGTAGTCTTCGAGAAGCCTGCAGAGCAGGAGCAGCATCTTTGCGCAGATTGTGGCTACAAGGGAAAGCAGGCGCTCAGCAGCATTCTTCAGCGCGGATACATACCCCATGTAAAGCAGCGAAAAGAAGAGATCGAGGACAAGAAGCGTGACCCATCAAAGAAGGCGAGGCGCTGGATAGTGGAAGCATCTATTTCCTGGTTCAACCGTTTCAGGAAGATTCATGTGCGCTTTGAGAAGCTTGAGGTCACTCACTACGGGTTGACGTGTCTTGCGGCAGCCATAATCACATACAGGAAAATCGGCGTAATTTATGGATAAGTTCTAAGTCGATGCAGTAAGGTGCAAAAGTTAAGATGAAAGCTATGGTTCGCAGACAGTCTTTTCAGCGCCGGGTACTGGTAACGACGCTGGCGATAATTTTTGCGGGTATCTGGTTTTTGTCATTTATTGTCACCAACTCCCTGCAGAAGGATATGGAGCGGTTACTGGCAAGCCAACAGTACGCTACGGTATCCCTGATGGCCCACCAGATTGAGCGGGGCTTTCAGGCTCGCGTCCAGGCCCTCGAAGAGTTGGCAGGCAGGGTTGGACAGCTGGGGATTGCCCATGATCCCGAGGCTATCCAGTCCATGCTCGAGTACCGGACTTCCCTGCATCAGCTCTTTAATGGCGGACTTCTCTTTGTGGATGAGGGTTTTACGGTTCGAGCCGATGCTCCGCCGCAGCCGGGACGTCGCGGTCTGACCTACGCCAGCAGCCCCTATCTGCCCACGGTTTTCCAGGAAAAGCGCACCGTCATCAGTCCGCCCCTCATTGGGGGAGCCCTGCAGAGGCCCCTGGTGGTTATCGCTGCTCCAGTCCTGGTTGACGGCAATGTGGTTGGCGTCATCAGCGGTGCTACCAATCTTGCCTTGCCGAATTTCCTGGACGATATTGCCGCCCAGGCTTATGGACACAGTGGCGGGTATCTGCTCGTCTCTCCCCGGGATGGGGTTTTTGTCACGGGAACCCAGAGCGATTATGTTATGGCAAGAGTGCCGGAATCCGGCATCAATCCGCAGTTTGATCGCTACATGTCGGGTTACGAGGGATCGGGGATTTCCGTCAGCTCAAAGGGGGTGGCCCAGCTCTCATCGGCCCACTCCATAGCCACTCCTGACTGGTTTCTGATGTCGATACTGCCTGTCAGTGAAGCCTTTGCACCCATTGCCCTCCTGAAGAAGCGCATCCTGCTCCTGGCCCTGGGTCTGACTCTGGTCAGTGGTCTGCTGATGGCCTGGGTTCTGCGTCGTCACTTCCGCCCTCTTTACCAGGCCATTCACAGCATCCGCAGCGCTGCCCGGGAGCCAGACCTCTTTCCTCAGCTCCTTGAGGTGCGGATGAATGACGAAATCGGCGAACTGCTCAAGAGCTTTAATGTCCTGCTGGAAACCCTTGGCCAGCAGCACCGCGAGCTGTGCGCCCGCGATGAATTGCTGGCCAAACTCTCCTCCCAGATTCCCGGCGTGCTGTACCAGTTTCGCCTCGGGCCCGATGGGCAGTTCACGGCACCCTATGTCAGCCATGGTATCCGGAAGATCTTCGAGCTGGAGTTTGAAGATGTCAAAGATGATGTCCAGGCAGTATTTCTGCGCATACACCCCGATGAGCTGGATGATGTGCTGCGCAGTATTGACGAATCGGCCCGCAACCTGACCCCCTGGCGTTCGGAGTTCCGGGTGCTCCTGCCCGGGCGGGGAGAGTCCTGGCGCGAAGGCTACGCCATGCCGGAAATGCAGGACGATGGCTCTGTGCTCTGGCATGGCTTCATTACGGATATTGACGAGCGCAAGATGATAGAGGGACGCCTTCACCTGTTGAACGAGCACCTTTCCGAACAGGTGGAGTTGGAGGTACGGGAGCGGCTGCAAAGCGACGCCAAGTACCAGAACCTTTTCAATACCATTCCCGACGCCATCTTTATTCACCCCCTGGACGAGAACAATATGCCCGGTGTCTTTGAAGAGGTGAACGAAAGCGCGTGTCGCCTGCTGGGTCTGAGTCGGGAAGAGGTGCTGAAGCTCAGGCCCATGGACATTCTGCCTCCCGAGTATCACGAACAGGTGGCTGTGCGCATGGAGGAGCTCCTTCGCAAGAAGCACATTCTCCTGGAGCAGCCCTTGCGCACGGCCGACGGGAGAGTTCTGACCATTGAGCGCACCTCCAGCCTGCATGCCATGAACGGACGCCAGATTCTGTTCAGTATCGTGCGGGACATCACCGAGAAAAAACGTCTGGAGCGCGAGCGGGAGATGAACCAGGCGCTGCTGATCCAGCAGTCAAAGCTGGCGGATCTGGGTCACATGATCGGCGCCATTGCCCATCAATGGAAGCAGCCCCTCAACAATATTGCCATTATTGCCCAGTCATTGCCTGACATGCAGGAAACGGGTGAGCTGGATCGAAAAACCCTGGTGGACTACACGGGTAAGCTGATGAACCTCATTCAGTTCATGAATCAGACTGTCGATGACTTCCGCAGCTTTTACCGGCCATCCCGTGAAATGGCGGCCTTCTCCCCCGCCGATGATGTCCGGGCGGTAGTCCAGCTGCTCCAGGATCGCCTGGCGCGCCATGGCATCGAAGTGGATATGGACACAGAGGGTGGCCCCCCTGCCTGGGGATACTCCGGAGAGTTCCGGCAGGCGGTGCTCTCTGTACTCAATAATGCCATTGATGTACTGGTGGAGCGCTCCGTGCCACAGGGCCATATCGCCATTGAGCTGGGTGTGGAGGGAGACTTTGTCATGATTGCCATCGAGGATAACGGGGGTGGTATTTCTGCGGAGCTGCTGCCCGACAAGCTTTTCAATGCCTTTACCAGCACCAAGGGAGAGGAGGGAACCGGCATCGGACTCTCGCTGTGCAGAACCATTATAGAAGAGAAGATGGGTGGGCGGATAACTGCCCGCAATACCGATGGCGGCGCGCGCTTCACCTTCTGGCTGCCGTTGCACCAGGAAGAAACAAGAGAGGAAACGTAAAAAGTCCCGGTGGAATACTCCAGCGGGACTTGTTGTATGTGTGGCGCCCCCGGCGCGATTCGAACACGCAACCTACGGATTCGTAGTCCGGCACTCTATCCAATTGAGCTACGGGGGCCTCTCAAACTGCTGGGGGAGCATACCCAAAGCGCCGTGAGATTGCAAGTAAAAATCTCACTTCAGAAAAACAAATGGATTTTCATAAAAACTCAGCTGATCGCTGTGGTTGAGTTCACGCAACTGCCCTGGCCGAGGAAACAGATTGCGCTGGGCCATCTGAAAGGGGCTCTTGCGCTCGGCGAAGTAGAGCAGGTCATCGAACATAAAGCTGAAGTCTCCGCCGGAAAGGGTGAATTCCAGGTCTTTTGGGGGGCGATCCGAGCCCAGGGTCAGGGAGAGTGGCATATCATCAAGGCGGATCTCCAGTTCGTCCAGATTGATATCCAGCTTCATGGAGGCGCTGGGTGAGTTGGATTTTTCCACAGAGATGGAAGGTTCGCGCAGCTGCCTCTCCTGAGCATCGACCAGCTGAGGCAGTGGCGTCGCCTGTGAGGCCAGCGCCAGCAGACCAAGACCCGTCAGCAGTATTCCACTCCACCCGATTACTTTTCCCGGAACCATTTGAAAAACCACCTCAATGTCACTATCATGGGGAAGTTCATACACCGAAAAACGTTCTTTTTCAACTGTGTCACCGAGGAGTACCATGCAGACTCTGTGTTATATCGTACGCGGAAAGGTTCAGGGCGTGGGTTTTCGCTACTTTGTTCACGGCGTGGCTCAGGCCATGGGCATCGCGGGAACCGTGGAGAATCTGCCCGATGGTTCCGTGCGTATTTATGCCTGCCTGGACGAAGCGGATCAGGCGACCTTCAAGGCCAGGGTTGCCGCCGGCCCACCCCTGTCGCGGGTGGATGAAATCGAGGAAAGGAAAGTGCAGGCCCATGCCTTTGAGGGCTTTCGCATTGTGGGGTAAAGCATGGACAGTATCGCCAGACTGATGAGCGTTGGCAGGATCACCTACGACAAGGATCTCAACTCGTCACATTCAGGAAACATCTCTTTTCGAGCTTCCGATGGAAGCATCCATATTACCCGCCGGGGCTCCATGCTGGGCTTTCTGACCGAAGGGGACGTCATTCGGGTGGAGGCAGGCGGGGAGCACCCCCAGGCTTCCCGCGAACTGCCGGTGCACCGCGCCATTTACGACGCCAACCCCTCCGTCGGGGCAGTGGTGCACGTACACGCCCTGCACGCCACTGTGCTCTCCACCTTTCACGATGAGATCCTTCCGGCCGATGCCGAAGGGCGCTACTACCTGCCCCGCATTCCCGTGCTGGAGTGCGCCAACCCCATCGGCTCCGACGAACTGGCCGCAGGGGTATCCAGCATACTGCAGCAGCAGCACGCCGTCATCGTGCGCTCCCACGGCGTCTTCGCCGCCGGCCGTGATCTGGACGAAGCGCTGCTGTACGCCTCCTGCACCGAAAGCATCTGCCGTATTCTCTACATGACCGCCCACTATCAGCAAAGGAGTCAGCCATGCGAATAGCCATCATCCTGGCCGGCGGCCAGGGCAGACGGATGGGGGCCACCCTCCCCAAGCAGTACCTTGAACTTGCCGGCAAGCCGATTCTGCAGCACACCCTTGAAACCTTCGTCAGCTTCGGCTTTTTTGATGCCTATGTTCTCGTGCGCCGACCTGAGGACGCTCCCATGGTCACCTCCATAGTGGAACAGGCACAGGTACCGGTTCCCGTCACCCAGGTGGAGGGAGGAGCCGAGCGGGCCGACTCCGTGCTGGCCGCCCTGCGCGCCATTCCCCATGCCGGAGCTCGGGTTTTTATCCATGACGGCGTGCGCCCCTTTGTACGCCGCGAGCAGGTGGTCCGGCTCGAGCAGATGCTCAGCACCTACGCCGGGGCCATACTGGCCGTGGAAGCCCATGACACCATCAAGGTCGTCGTCGAACCTCCCCTGATTCAGGGAACCTTCGATCGCCGCACCATCTACCACGCCCAGACCCCCCAGGCATTCGTCCTCGAAACCATTCGCACCGCCCTGGAGAAAGGCACTGCCGGCCTGACCGACGACGCTTCCGCCCTGGAACGCGAAGGACTGCCCGTGGCCGTTGTTCTGGGAGATCTGCGCAATATCAAGATCACCACTCCCGAAGACATGGCCATCGCCGAAGCCATACTGAAAGGCTTTTAGATGTCACACTGGATCACGGGCAAAGACGCCCCCCTGGAAGAATCCGTTGCCGCCATGACCCGCATTCTGAAAGACCTGGGATTTGATCTGCAGGAATCGGCCTGGATGCATCAGATCGACCCCGTCTACTCGGTGCGCCTCTCCCAGCGGGACTGCCCCGCCGTGGCCTCCAACGGTAAAGGCACCACAGAGCTGGCGGCCCGCGCCAGCGCCCTGGGCGAAATGATCGAGCGCCTGGCCTGCCGCCACTTCTTTGCCGATTATTACCTGGCCCGCCAGGACGCCCCATGGGTTTACGACCCGCGCGAGCAGTGGTTCAGTGCCAGCGAAGCTTCCCTGGAAGCCATTTTTCCACCCCACCTGCGGGAAATCTACGACCCCACCGGCGAACTGGAACCCACCGACCTGCTGGACCACAATGGCCCGCTGGGCGATGGGCACATCTGCTGCCTGCCCTTTGAACGCTCCAGCGATGGCAGCCGCCAGTGGCTGCCCGTCAGCCTGCTTGGCAACCTGTACGCCAGCAATGGCATGGCCGTCGGGAACAGCCTCGCCGAAGCGCGCGTCCAGGCCCTGTGCGAAATCATCGAACGCTCCGTCAAGTACCAGATGATCGGCCAGGGCCTCAGCCTGCCAGTCATCCCTGCCGAAGTATGGCAGGGATTTCCCGCCGTGAAGTCAGCCGTGGAACAGCTCCAGCAGAAGGGTTACGGCCTGCGGCTGCTGGACGCCTCCCTGGGTGGCCGCTTTCCCGCCACCGCCGCCGTCCTCATGGAACAGACCAGTGGACGCTGCCTGTGGTCCTTCGGCTCCCATCCCCTGCTGGAAGTCAGCCTGGAGCGCACCATCACCGAACTCCTCCAGGGACGCCCCCTCTACAGCGCCGAGGGCCTGCGCTTTCCCAGCTGGGATCGGGAAGCGGTGGCCAGCACCAGCAACCTGGAAACCCACTTTATCGACTCCAGCGGACTGGTACACATGGACAGCCTGCGCCAGCCCGCCGATTATGCCTTTACCCATTGGAACGGCTCAGCGGACAGCCATCAGCAGTGGCAGGACCTGCTCACCCTCTTTCAGGAGATGGGGCAGGACCTGTACCTCATCGACCAGTCTCACCTGGGGTTTCCCGCCTGCCAGATCATCGCCCCCGGATTTTCCGAAATCTATCCCCCCGAAGAGCTGGTGTGGAACAACACCTACCGGGCCGCCCCGCTGCGACCACGTATACTGCGCCTGCCCCGCCTGAAGTACCCGGAAATCCATCAGTTGTGGCAGCAGTGGAATGAGCTGGACCCCGAACCATGGCGCCCCATGCTGGAAGCCCTGGGAATCGCCATGCCCGCCAACCAGGAAGGCCTGCTGTGGCAGGATATGCTCAGCGGTGACGTGAAGATGCTGATTGCCCTGGCCGTGGGCGAGCGGGATGAAGCCCTGGAGTGGCTGGAACAGCGCCTCCAGCTCCCCTGCCACCATGGCCGCAACCAGGCCCTGCTGCACTGCCTGCACACCGTTCTGATGGAAAACCAGCAGGATGATGGCGCGTGTCCACTGCCCCTGGAAGAGCTCATCGCTCCCGACATCCTGCGCCAGGCCCGACAGTTGGCCGCAGGGCACCTGAGCGCCCTGGAGGAGCTCCCCCTCGACAACAACAGCCCGCACCAGGCAGTGCTCAGCGCGTACCAGAAAATAGTGGATGCTCAGCAGGCCAACCGGGAAAGCTTTTGAAAATCTGCCCAGAAGGAAGTATTTGGCGCAGATGCAAAAAGGCCGCGCAGTTTTCCTGCGCGGCCTTTTTTGTGTAAAACCCAGATTCCTTCGGGGCTGCCATGTTCAGCTCGGCACACCCTGGCGGTCTGCTATCCCTTCTTGGAAGCGCCTTCCATGCGGTGGCGCTCCTGTCCGTCCAGAATGGCCTTGCGCAGGCGGATGTTCTTGGGGGTCACTTCCACCAGCTCATCTTCACGGATGAACTCAATGGCGCGTTCCAGGGTCATGGGCAGTACGGGAGTCAGGGCGATGGCGTCGTCCTTGCCGCTGGCGCGCACGTTGGAGAGCTTCTTCTCCTTGCAGGGGTTGACGTTGAGGTCGTTGTCCCGGTTGTGCTCGCCGATAATCATGCCCTCATAGACTTTGGTGGCGGGAATAATGAAGAGCACGCCACGGGGCTCCATATTGTAGAGGGAGTAGCCGGTGGCTTCGCCCTGGCGATCAGAAACCAGGGAGCCGCTGAGGCGGCTGGCAAAATCGCCGCGATGGGGCTCGTAGCCGCTGAAAATGGAATTCATGATGCCGGTGCCACGGGTATCGGTGAGGAACTGGCTGCGATAGCCGATCAGGCCCCGCGAAGGGATGCTGAACTGCACCCGCACTCGCCCGGTGCCACGATTGGTCAGGTTGACCATGCGACCCTTGCGGTGGGAGAGTTTCTCCGAGATAACGCCCAGGTAAATCTCCTCGCAGTCGATATAGACATCCTCGATGGGCTCCAGCAGGGTTCCGCCTTCATCGCGGCGGTAGATGACCTCCGGTTTGCCCACCATGAGTTCAAAGCCTTCACGGCGCATGGTTTCAATGAGAATCGCCATCTGCAGTTCGCCCCGGCCTTTCACGATAAAGGTATCGGAGTTGGGTGTCTCTTCCACTTCCATGGCCACCGAGCGCAGGGTTTCGCGCTGCAGGCGCTCGCGGATCTTGGTGGACTGCACCAGTTTGCCCTCCTGGCCGGCAAAGGGAGAGGTGTTGGGGGCGAAACGCATGGAGACCGTGGGACGGTCAACCCGCAGGCGGGGCAGGACCTTGGGTTGCTCCTTGGTGCAGATGGTGTCGCCGATATGCACATCTTCCACACCAGCCAGAATAAGGATGTCGCCAGCCTGCACCTGTTCGGCCTCTTCCATCTCCAGGCCAGCGTAGACCTGCACCTTCTTGATTTTCAGGGAGTGCTGCTCGCCCGTTTCGCCAATGCACACCAGGGCGGTGTTGCGTTCCATGGTGCCGTGGGCGACGCGGCCGATGGCCAGGCGGCCCAGGTAATCGGAGTAGCCCAGGTCGGCCACCAGCATCTGGAAGGGTTCAACGGGGTTGTGGCGGGGGCCGGGAATCTTCTGGAGGATCGTATCCATCAGGGGTTTCAGGTTCGTGGATTCGTCTTCGAGCTTGTGCTTGGCGATGCCCTGAATGCCGATGGCGTAGAGGACGGGGAAGTCGATCTGCTCGTCATTGGCGTCCAGATCGATAAAGAGATCGTAAATCTCCTCCAGCACTTCATCAATGCGGCTGTCGGGACGGTCGATCTTGTTGATGACCACCACAATGTTCAGGCCCAGATCCAGAGCCTTTTTCAGTACAAAGCGCGTCTGGGGCAGGGGGCCTTCCGAAGAGTCCACCAGCAGAATGGCACCGTCCACCATGGCCAGGGCCCGCTCCACCTCGCCGCCGAAATCGGCGTGGCCGGGAGTATCCAGAATATTGATCTTGACGCCTTCCCATCGCACCGAGCAGTTCTTGGCGGCAATGGTAATACCTCGTTCCCGCTCCAGATCCATGCTGTCCATCACCCGCTCATCCACGGACTGGTTGTCACGGAAGAGACCACTCTGGCGAAAAATCTGGTCAACGAGCGTGGTCTTGCCGTGGTCGACATGGGCGATAATGGCGATATTGCGGATGGAATCATTGGTGCTGAGCTGGGACATGGGGGACGTTCTCCTGTTGTGTCTGGAATCTGGTAAAGTATTTCGCGGATATTCGGGAAGGCAAGTCTTTACCATAACATCAGGCAAAATGAAATAGGCCTGAAAAAAAGGAAAGCGTGAAGAGTGCGAAAATGGGGAATCCCCCACGGCATATCAGCGAATTCTTGCCCTTTTTGACCGCGCAAAAAGGACACAAAAACGCGCCCCCCGAACGCCCGTTTTTCCGGATCGTTGGCTCGCCTGTCCTGGAGATCCTGCAGACACTGCATCCCTGCAGTGCTGCCGGACCACTCACTTCCTGTGAGTGTCCCGTTCGGGTCTTGCCAGCCAGGCGTCGCACTCACCGGACGGGCTCAGGGGGGAACGGCCTGCTGCTTCAGGGCTCCTCACCCTTGAATGGCAATCACTTTTGCTGCACAATAACCGCAAACCAACAGCTTGCGAGAACTCAGGAGGCACCATGGGCGAAGACAGGGGCTACGTGCAGATCTATACAGGTAATGGCAAAGGCAAAACCACCGCCGCCCTCGGGCTGGCCCTGCGCTGTGTCGGGGCGGGATACCGGGTCTACCTGGGGCAGTTCATCAAGACGGCGGATACTTCGGAGGCCAAAGCCATTGCCATGCTGCAGGGAGGCATTGTCCATGAAACCTTCGGCAGTGGGCGCTTTATCATGGGCGCTCCGGACGAAGACGAGTTGGCCCGCGCCCGTAATGGCCTGCAGAGGGCCAGGGAGGCCCTGCACAGTGGACAGTATCGGCTGGTGATCCTGGACGAAATCATCGGCGCCATGGGTGCCGGCGTGCTGGCCGTGGAAGAGGTGGTTCAGCTGATTCGCAACCGTCCTGATTCCGTCGAGCTCGTATTGACCGGACGCAATGTGCCCGCGCCCATTCTGGAACTGGCTGATCTGGTCACGGAAATGGTCCCGCTG
Organism: Desulfurispirillum indicum S5; assembly: GCF_000177635.2. Lineage (NCBI taxonomy): Bacteria > Pseudomonadati > Chrysiogenota > Chrysiogenia > Chrysiogenales > Chrysiogenaceae > Desulfurispirillum > Desulfurispirillum indicum. The sequence continues at coordinate 2,778,684 of NC_014836.1, read as the reverse complement.
CGCCACTACTTTGACGCCGGAGTTCCCGCGCGAACCGGCATTGAAATGTAACGCTTCACGGTGTCATCGGAAGACAAAAGAGGGTCTCACACCAAGCTCACAAAGCACTCCAAGAAAGGCAATTAAGAGAAAAGGCAATATTTGACGCCTGTTCGCTTTGCTCACTCGGGACGTGCTGAGCAAATACAAGGGACATTGATCTGGCTGCCCATCTCCTCCGTGTTCTCAGCGGCTCCGCGAGAGGAAATGGACTTTCCTGCATTCAAAAAACTCAGTAATGACATGCAATACGCTCTGCACCGGAGGCATCATGCAACACCTCAAAGAAAGCATTCGGCAGTTCTGCCGCGAACGCGACTGGGAGCAGTTTCACTCCCCCAAGAACCTGGCCATGGGCCTGAGTGTGGAAGCCGCCGAACTGCTGGAAATATTCCAGTGGCTCAGCGAGGAGCAGAGTCGCAACCTGAGCCCGGAGCAGCGGCAGCGGGTCAGTGAGGAGGTGGGCGACGTGCTCATCTTTCTGGTCAACCTGTGCGACAAGCTGGGTCTCGACCCCCAGGCCTGCGCCATGGAAAAACTGCAGGCCAGCGCCGCCAAATACCCGGCGGAGCTGGTAAAGGGGAGTGCCCGGAAGTATACGGAGTATTGACAGGCTGCTGTCCCCCCCCCCATCTGCGGTGTTGCCCACTGTCGCTCGTCATTGCGATGTACGGGGAGTACGCTTCACTCTTCGCTTTGCGGGCGCCTTGCACCTGTGGATTTTTCAATTACCTGCGTCACTGTGAGAGTGACGAGTTTTTCAGCACTCTGTGAAAAGGAGGGACCATGTCCGCAACTATCGTCTACATGACCGCCGGAAGCGAGGAGGAGGCCCGCCGCATTGGCCATGTCCTGGTGGAGGAGAAGCTGGCTGCCTGTGTGAATATTCTGGGTGGCATCACTTCCCTCTACTGGTGGGAGGGGGCGGTGCAGGAGGGGGGCGAGGTGGCTTTTCTGGCCAAAACCCGTCCAGAGCTGGTGGATGAGCTTGCCCGGCGGGTGGTGCAGCTGCACTCCTACGACTGCCCCTGTGTGGTGAGTCTGCCGGTGGCTGGTGGTCATCCGGCTTTTCTGCAGTGGATCGGCGAGAGTACCAGGTGAACCTGGTCTGGCTGCGCAATGATCTGCGCATAAGCGATCAGCGTGCCCTGGGCGCGGCTGCTGCGGAAGGCGGTTCCGTACTGGCCGTCTTTTGTCTTTGCCAGCGACAGTGGCAGCGCCACCACATGGCTGCGGTGCGCCGGGATTTTCTGCTGCGCAATCTGGAGTGCCTGCGCCTGCAGCTGCAGGCCGTGGGTATTCCCCTGTTTGTTCTGGACTGCCACGACTTTGCCGCTGTGCCAGAGGCACTGCTGAAGCTTGCTCGCACCACCGGCGCGCGCAGGCTCTTTTTCAACGAGGAGTACGCCATCGATGAGTGGCGGCGCGATATGGCGGTGGAGCGATGTTTCCGGGAAAACGGCATGGAGGTGCGGCGCTGCTGTGACCACGTGGTGGTTCCCGCCGGGCAGCTGCGCAGTGGTCGCGGGGAGTGCTATCGGGTCTTCACCCCCTTCCAGAAGGCCTGGCTGAAGCTGGTGGTGGAAAATCCGGCCCTGCTTGCGCCTGCTCCCATCGTAAATACGCAGCCGCACCCTTTCCCCGGCGACGGCGCTGCACTTCCCACGGATATCCCCCACCCGCTGGCCCACCTGTGGCCCGCCGGGGAGGCCGAGGCCCAGCGCCGCCTGCAGGCTTTTCTGGACGGCCCCATCCGCCGCTACCATCTGGATCGGGATTTCCCCGCCATAGAGGGTACCAGCGCCCTTTCGCCCTACCTGGCCTGCGGGGTGCTGTCCATTCGCCAGTGTGTCAGCGCGGCTCTGGAACTGGCCAACGGGGGCAGTGAAGGGGCGCGGGTGTGGCTCAGTGAACTCATCTGGCGGGAGTTCTTCCAGCACATTCTGCGCGCTTTTCCACGGGTCAGTACAAACCGCGCCTTTCAGGAGCATACGGAAACCGTAGCCTGGCGTTATGATGAAGGGGAGTTCGCCGCCTGGTGTGAGGGGCGCACCGGCTACCCCATCGTGGATGCCGCCATGGCACAGCTGCACTCCACCGGCTGGATGCACAACCGCCTGCGCATGATCTGCGCCATGTTTCTCACCAAGGATCTGCTTATCGACTGGCGCTGGGGCGAGCGCTACTTCATGGAGCACCTGGTGGATGGCGACCTGGCCGCCAACAATGGTGGCTGGCAGTGGGCCGCTTCCACCGGCACCGATGCCGTACCCTACTTCCGCGTCTTCCATCCCACCACCCAGTCAAAGCGCTTTGATCCCCACGGGCAGTTCATCCGCCACTTTTTGCCTCAGCTGGCAGAGCTTGACGAGAAATACATCCACGAACCCCATGACAGCAGCGGCCTTTTGAGGCCCAACATCGATTATCCCCGGCCCATGGTGGACCATAAAGTGGCCCGCCAGCGGGCCATTGACGCATTCTCCCGCAACCTGAAGCCGAGGTGACCTGTGCCTGATTCCAATCTGCAACTGGTGGAGCATCTGAAACAGCGGGGGGTTCTGAAAACTCCAGCCCTGGTGGAAGCCTTCCGCGCTGTTGATCGTCGCAGCTTTGTTCCCGAGGAATTTTTCTTCAACGCCTATGAGGATCACCCCCTGCCCATCGGTCATGGCCAGACCATCTCCCAGCCCTGGACCGTGGCCTTCATGCTGGAACGGTTGCAGCCTCAGCCGGGCAATCGCGTGCTGGATATTGGTTCGGGGTCAGGCTGGACCACCGCTCTGCTGGCCCATGTGGTGGGTGCCGAGGGTTTCGTGCAGGGATTGGAGCTGATTGACGCATTGGTGGAGCTGGGACAGCAGAATCTGAGCCTGTGGGATTTTCCCCAGGCAGCCATTGACAAGGCAACCCCCGGAGAGCTGGGGCAGCCGGGGCAGGTGTTCGACCGCATTCTCGTCTCCGCTGGCGCTGCCAGTCAGAAAGCCATACAGCAGCTTCTGCCGCAGCTGGCCTGTAACGGGAACCTGGTGATCCCGGTGGCGGGCTCCATCTGGCATCTCCACAAGGGTGAAGACGGCGTTCTGCAGTCCTGGGAGCACCCCGGCTTCGCCTTTGTACCTCTTTTGTAACACTTCTTACTGAACTTTCGCACCCCGCGGCGATTGTCTGCGCTGACCCTGATGCTATGTTCTAATGGCAGAAATGGTTCTGCACAGACTGCGTCGCTTAACATTGCCCTCACCCTGTTTATGAGTTTCTTTTGCCACTTTTGGGTCGCCAAAAGTGGCTGGGAAGCGCCCCCCAGTGCTGTCCTTTTCAGCCGCCCGCTTGCCTGGAACTGGGGACCGCAAACAACCGCCCTCCGTGGCTTTAGGTTTGCGGTTGCCGCCGTCATGGCGGCAACCCTGCGGGTCCATAGCGTTATGCAGGCAATTGAAAAGTTCTCAGGTGCAAGGCGCAAGCAAGGTGAGGAGTGAGGCGTACTTCCTGTACGTCGCAGCGACGAGCACTTGTGAGCAACGCCGCAGATGAGGGCTTTTCAGCAGCCTGACAGTCGGCGCGCCCTGGCTGGACCAGCACACGGGGGAGAGGCAGAAGCAGACAGTTCCCCCGTGTGCCCGGCAACGCAGCAGATGGGCCTCTTTGAGCAGCCTGCTGCCGGATCTCCAGAACAGGCGAGCAAACGAGCCGGAAAAAACGGGCGTTCGGGGGGCGCGTTTTTGCGTCCTTTTTGCGCGGTCAAAAAGGACAATATCCACAAACGAAAAGAGAAATACCAGATGAGTCAAGCATGCAAAATCAATACTATTTTCGCGTGCAAACATCAGAACAGTAATGCCTGAAGCCAAGGCGGCAAGGATGCGAAACCTCAGTTATTAAAAGCGGTCTTTGTGCCCACGCAGTATGCCGAATACCTCTGCGGGGTCCAGATCCTGGTCCACTTCACCCAGAAAGCGCCGCGCGTAATCCTGAACGTCTTCGGTATGACAGCGCAGGAAGGGGTTTATCAGTCGCTCCTGCCCCATGGTGGAAGGCGTGGTGGCTTTGCCCATGCGGCGCAGGGCCTGTACTTCGTCGTGGTAGCCAAGCAGCGCCGGGTTGGATGGCTCAACATGGCGGGCAAAGCGCAGGTTGCTTTCGGTGTATTCGTGGCCGAAGTAGATGGCCACATCATCCGTCAGGCTGGCCAGCCTGACGTTCAGTGAGTGGTACATCTGCTCTGCACTGCCCTCGAAGAGTCGCCCACAGCCCGCGCTGAACAGGGAGTCCCCCGTAAAGGCGGCGCCATCAAAGTGATACACCACACTTCCCCTGGTGTGGCCGGGGGTATGGAGGACACGCCCCGGGATCTTGCCGACGGTGAGGGTATCACCGTCATTGGCGAAGCCGTTCTGACCGGGGATGCGCCCACGGTCTGAAGTGTGAGCCCACACCCGCAGGCCGGGATACGCCTGCAGCAGCTCCTCCACACCACCCACATGGTCGGCGTGGTGGTGGGTGCACAGCAGGGCCGTGGGGCGGATATCATGATGCCTGATGACGCGATCGACGGGAGCGAACTGGCATGGATCCACCACTGCTGACTCTCCGGTCTCCTCGCAGAGAATCAGGTAGGCGTAGTTGTCCTGGGCGCAGGGAATGGGGATAATTTTCATGGGTACGCTCCTTTTTCGGCGGGGAAGTCCTGTGTAAGTTGCCGAGAAAGCTTGTGTTAGCTTTATGACATTGTGAATTTTTTTCAGGACGCCTTTGCTTGCGGCAATGTACTGCCTTTTCGCGCTGTCTGCAATTCCAACCGGATAGTTGTTTCTTTTGAAATACGTTAGGCGAGGCAAGTCTCTGGAATCAGGGTGTCATTTCGCCTAACTTCCTGTCATATTTACGCTTGTCATATTTCCTACACAGTATTTTCCTGTTGACATTATCTGGTAAGTCATGTCTATAAGGTGAGATAGATCAATTTCCATGGGGTGGACGATGTGCGCTGGCTGCTTGCTCTGCCTCGGAGAAGAGGGAGCGCGTGAAAGTCGTACCAGTTGTCATGGGTGTGCTTGCGTTTACGGGGAGTGCGTGGGGAGTGCCGGAAGATCTGGTGACCCAGGCGAATATAGATATGCTGTGGATCCTGATTGCCACAGCGCTGGTGTTTATCATGCAGGCAGGGTTCACTTTGCTGGAAACGGGCATGGTGCGGGCCTCCCCTGAAGATGAAGAGGTGGGCCTGAACGTCAGTGAGCATGGCGCGCGCATGAGCTGGGTGGATACCATTTCCACCGTCACCAGCATTGCCGGCAGCGGTGATCTGACCCAGCGGGTGGAAGTTGAACGGGGAACCGAGATAGGCGATGTGGCCAGCGCCTTTAACCGCTTTCTGGCGGACCTGGACGCCAAGGCGAGAACCCTGGAGCAGGCCAGCGAGGGTAACCTGGAGCAGGAAGCGCTGTCCCGCGGCCCCCGTGATGTGCTGGGCAATGCCGTGGATCGGCTGTTGAGCAGCCTGCGGGATGTAACTGGCAAAGTGCGCCAGTCCACCGATATCATCAGCACCAGTGCCCGTGAGCTGGATGGCTCCAGTCAGGAACTCTTCAACAGTAACGAGAGCCTGGTGAAGCTGATGGAGCATATCAGCGCAAAGCTGCACAATGCGGAGCAGGAAGCTCAGCAGATGAAAGACATTACCCTGCGCGGAGCCGCCCAGGTACGCGATACCATTGAGCGCATGGGTACCATTACCCAGTCACTGGACCGTCTGACCCATCTGATGGCAAAGCTTGAAGACAGTTCCAACCGGATCGGCAACTTTATCCGCTCCATTCACGAAGTTGCCGACCAGACCAACCTGCTGGCTCTCAACGCCGCCATTGAAGCGGCACGGGCCGGAGAAAACGGCAGAAGCTTCTCGGTGGTGGCAGACGAAGTGCGCAAACTGGCCGAAATGACCATGATGACCGCCAAGGAGATCGACACTCTCTCCAGCGAAATGCGCCTGCGCTGCGCCGACGCCATTGAGCAGGCTACCCAGAGCCGCGAACACACTGTGGTCATCTCCCAGGAAGCCCGGGAGACCACCGCCACTATTGGCTCCATGGAGCAGGAAATCCTCAGCATGGCCGGCATGACCCAGGAGATCATGCACACCATCCAGACCCATGAGCAGACCTGGGACAGTACCCGCAATGCCAATGAAAAAGTGGCCCAGGTGGCTCTGCGGCTCTTGAATGAAGCTGGGGAACTGGTCGATCTGGTCAGCTTTTTTGACGGAAAAACCGCTTCTCGCGGACTGGTCTCGGTGAAGCCATAGTGGAGAAATTCCGGATTCCCGTCAGTTCTGGCTGACGGGAATCCGGAGGCTTACCACCGCGCCGGTTTCTCCATTTTCCAGGCAGATGGAGCCGCCCATATGCTCCTCAATGATAATCTTTGCGACATACAGACCGATGCCGCTTCCATCCTCATCCTGTCTGGCGCTGACAAAGCGTTCGAAAACACGGGGCAGTATCTCGGCGCTGACGCCGCCGCCGTTATCGGTGATGGTCATTTCCAGCATCTCATCAGGGTGCCGGCAGGTAATCCGGATCACTCCATCAAACCTGCCCGCCTTGGCGCCATCGGCCTCAATGCGTTTGCGTCGCAGAGCCGTGATGGCATCCCGGCTGTTGACCACGATATTCAGGACAGCCTGCTGAAACTCATTCATGCGGCCCCACACATTGAGTCCCTCCACGTCGCATTGCAGGTCAAAGTGGATATGGTGTTTGCGGAATTCCACCTGCAGCAGCTCCATGACCTGATTCACCGCCTGGCAGACGTTGAAACGGGTGGCTTGCGCCTGGGGATGAAAGAAGTTGCGGAAATTGGTGATGGTGCGGTTCATAAAGTCCAGCTGGCCCAGGATGGACTGCAGCGACTGGCTGGCCGCGGCGGTGCGGGGATTGTCCAGCTCCGCGACCTGCTCCTGCAGCATCTGCACCTGCCAGTTGATGGTGTTCAAGGGCTGCTTCCACTGGTGGGCAATGACACCCGTCATCTCTCCCAGCGCCGCCAGTCGGGACTGCTGAACCAGCATATGGCGCTGCTCCGTGTGGCGCTGTTCCAGCTCACGCTGATAGGCTTCCAGGGCGGTAATATCAAAGAGGGTGACAATAATCTCCTCTGTGGAGTCGGCAAAGGGGCAGAGGCGGGCCAGGAAAACCCGTGGCTGTCCGTCCTTCTCCGCCAGGTGCAAACGCACTTCGGCAATATCTTTCTGACGAAACGGGATTAAAAAGTCGCCCCAGCTCTGTCCCGGCTCCAGCGCTCCCCCCTTTTCAAACAGATCCCGCAGCCACTGCACCGAAGTCCCCAGTGCTTCCAGGGAGTCGCTCCCCATGAAATCCAGCAGACTGCGATTGGCGCTCAGCACCGTGGAACTGTCGGCCAGGGCAACCAGGGAAGGTTGGGAGTCGAGAATCTGATGGATCTGGCGGCGCCTGTGAGCAGCCTCGGCTTCCGCCGCTTCGGCCCTGGCCTGATTGGCAAAGACCCGCCACAGGTAGAGCACCCCCAGCAAAGCCAGCACCGTAACCACAAAGCCCGGCCCTTCCACCAGGGTCTGCACCAGCCAGGGCTCGTCAATGCCGTAGGTGCTGCTCAGGAGTGTGAACATCTGGCGCAAGGCCATCAGGAAGAACATGAGAGCCAGGGGCAGGATGCGCCAGTCGCGCCAGCGAAGATAGATAGCCACCGCGATCAGGCAGGCCATCAGACGAATGACAGAGGAGCTGAGCAGAAATGGGCAGGGGTCCATCATCACCCAGGCCATGGAGCCTGTTCCTGCCAGCAGTGCCATGCCAGCCACCAGAAGCACCAGAGTCTGGCGTGTTGACAGCGCTTTGGTCATGACGTTCCTCCGTTATCGCAAAAGCGGTAACCCGTCCCCGAAACATTCAGGATGCAGGATCGCCCCACCTTGCGCCGCAACTCCCGAACGACACTTTTCAGCGCGTCGTGGGTCATGTCGCGGTCACACCATACCCGGTTCTCGATTTCCGCGTATTCCACCACCCGGTGGCTGTTGGTAATCAGCAGATGCAGAAGCTGCCGCTCCAGGGGTGTCAGGTCGATAATCGTGCCCTGAAGGGACAGGCAGCGGGTGGCGGGATCATACTGCCAGCCATCGCCAAAACCGATGGCCTTCCCCAGCTCACCGGCAATTTCGCGGGCAACCTTCTCCAGGGCCGTATCCAGGTCATTTTTGAATATGGGTTTCACCAGATAGCGGCTGATGTCAAGCTCCACCGCGTCCAGCAGGTAACGTTGATCCGTGTAGGCGCTGGTGATGATAATGCGGCAGTTTGCATTTTCGCGCCGCAGTTTTTTGATCAGTTCAAGGCCGCTCAGGTAGGGCATATCAATATCCACCACCATCACGGGTGGCTGGTGAATCTGGTACATTTCCAGAGCCTCAATGCCGTTCTGTGCCTCAAGCACCCTCTGAAAGATGGCAGAAAAATACGGCAGAAACATCTGGCGGGTCTGGTCATCGTCCTCGGCAAACAGGAGCAGCTGGCTGCGCAGAACCTCACGGGCGGAAATGCTCATTGGCACAGGGGCATCCTCGATGAAGTACTTCATAACATGCACCCCTGAGCATAATGGAAAACCGGCAGGAAGGAAAAAGCTTTTGAATAACTGAAGTCTTCCCCCCTCCCCCCGAACGCCCGTTTATCCGGCTCATTGCTCGCCTGTTCTGGAGATCCGGCAGCAGGCTGCTCAAAGAGGCCCATCTGCTGCGTTGCAGGGCATCGCTCGTCACTGCGACGTACAGGGAGTACGCCTCACTCCTCTCTTCGCCCGCGCCTTGCACCTGGGCCTCTTTGCGTTGCCTGACCACTGCGTCCCTGCAGTGCTGCCGGACCACCTGCTTCCTGCAGGTGTCCCGTTCGGGTCTTACCAGCCAGGCGTCGCACTCACCGGACGGGCTCAGGGGGGAACGGCTTTCCTCTGCCTCTCCCCCGTGTGCTGGCCCAGCCAGGACGCGCCGACTGGAACGCTATGGACCCACAGGGTTGACGCCACGAGGGCGGCAACCGCAAACCAAAAGCCACGGAGGGCGGTTGTTTGCGGTCCACAGTTCCAGGCAAGCGGATGGCTGATAAGGACAGCACTGGGGGTCGCTTTTGCGCCACTTTTGGCGAGTCAAAAGTGGCAAAAGAAACTCATAAACAAGGTGAGGGTAATGTTAAGCAATGCCGTCTGTGCAGAATCATTCTGCCATTCCAGCATGGCATAGGCTGGGAACTATACTATACCCTGCTCACTCGTACCGGGATGGCCTGGCGAGCGTTGGAGCCCACCACGATATCGGCCAGGGTTGCCACGCCGTCACGGCTCTGGTCGGTCAGGCCAAGCTTGTTGATATTCAGGCCACTCTTGCGGTTGATGCGTCCCTTGAGGGTCTGTCCGCCAACTGTCAGGGTGATGGCGCCTTCTCCCTCCCTGCCGGCTCCGTGTTCAATGGCCACGGCTTCGGGATGCACTCCCTGGCGCAGGCGCAACAGACCACGGATAGCGGCAGCGGGAGATTGCACTTCAACCTCGTCGCCGTGCTGCAGGCCAAGTTTTCTGGCGGTGGCGGGGTTGAGATCCACATAGGTGGTGTACCGCAGCTGAGTGATGGCGTCGCTGGCGGCCACTGCCTGGGAGAGTACGCTGGACTTATAGCTGAAGGCGCGCAGCGAAAACTTCTGTGGGTCGAAGCTGCTGCTCAGGGGGGTGCCATCGGTATAGCTCTGGGGGAAGTAGCGGGGGACGCCGCTGAATTTTTCTCCCGTGAGGCTGTTGCGGTGGTTGCCCACCTGTTCGCTATAGACACTGATGGGCTGTTTGTAGGTCTGGCCGAGCACGGCTCCGTTATAGGCGCGCTCCTTGCCGTCGTAGCGCCCGCCCCGCGCCATGCAGTAGGCCACCTTGCGCCAGTTCTCGCCGTTGACGCGCTTCAGGGTGTCAACATACCCCTCGAGCCCTGCCAGCCTGATTTCCTCGTCACTGATGTCAGGCACAGGTTGCCCATCCAGGGCCACGTTTTCGAAAGCGCGCAGGTAGAAGTCTTCTGGACGATCCATGGCGTACTTCTTCCCATCGGTGCCATTGATGGCGCCTGGACCAAAGCCCGGCAGTCCCATGTACTTGCCAAGCTCAATCACAAAACTGTCCATGGTGATGGGTTCGCCATTGGCAAAGCGCTCCTGGGGCGCGGGGAGCACCGGGTAGCGGAAGTTGTTGGCGCGGGTCAGGTAACCATTCCAGGGGCGCACGACCCCCCAGGTTTCATAGAGCACCGCGTCGGGAATAATATAGTCGGCATAGCGGCTCGATTCATTGATAAAGGGATCAATGGCGATGATCAGGGGAATGCTGCGCTGGGGATCTTTCAGGTCGTCCAGCAGGTGCTCAATACCCGACTGGCCATAGATGAAGTTGGCATTCCAGCTGATGAGGGCCTTGAGCTTGTAGGGGTACTCCTTGATGCTGGAGACGATCACCTCCGACTCCAGGGCACGGGCAAAGGGATACCAGGTATCCCGCGCCGGATAGGGGTTCTGACCCGCAGCCACGCGATCGCGGTACTCCTTGGTGTTTTCGTAGGCACGACGGGCGCGGTCGGCGCGGTAGCCGCGAGGCTGCACCTTGCCGGCATAGCCGACCAGGTTGTAGGCCGCGCCATTGAAATCGCGGAACTTGCCGCCGCCCACACTCATGCCACCACGGTAGTTGAGGTTTCCGATGAGCGCGCCCAGCATCATGATGGCGTAGGTGGTGTAGTAACCAGTGGTGTGCATGGTGCCACCGTGGCAGTCGATGGCCGCTTTGCGACCATGGCTGGTGAATTCGCGGGCCAGGTCGATAATATCGTTCACCGGCACACCGCAGAAGCGCGAATACTCTTCCAGAGTATGCTCCTGGGCCGCTTCCTTCATGAGAGTGAAGGCGCTTTTCACCTGATAGCGGTGGCCCTGCCACTGCACTTCGCCGTCAACTTCCAGGCGGGCCTGCAGAACTTCGGAAGCCTTTTTGAGAGCCCCATCGCGTTCATCTATCACCAGGGCATCATCGCCGTCTTTCAGAATATGCCCCTGGCGCTCACCACTCTGTACCACAAGGTGGGAGGCATTGGTAAAGCTTGGTTCCCCTGCCGCCTGCATGGCCTGCTGGGAGGGAATGCCGAGGTAGTGGGCGTTGTGGCGATCGTTCTCCACAATCCAGCGAATCATCCCCATGACCAGGGCCAGATCCTCGCCGGGCTTGATGGGCAGCCACCGTGAGCGCTCACCGCAGGCAATGCTGTCGCAGTTGGTGAGCATGGGCCCCACCACCACATACTTCAGATTCTTGTCGCTGCGGGCGCGGGCCAGAAGCTTGGCCTGGCGCTTGAACGGATTGCCTGCCTGGGCAGGCGACGTGCCGATAGTCAGCAGAAATTCGCACTCTTCAAAATCGGGCTTCAGGTGGGGATCAGCCCCCAGTCCGGAAAGAAAAGCCGCCTCGCCGGCGCGCATGGACAGACCGCAGATGGAAGTGTGCCCAAAGAAGTTTGGAGTGCCGAAGGACTGGGCAAAGCGCTGAACGATAAAGGCCTGACGCCCCTCATCGCCGGTACCGAAAATGGCCAGCTGGTTTGCTTTGGGCCCCATCTCCGGATTTCCCGCGTCGATGGGCGTTTCGATATCGCGAAGAGCGCGCAGGCCATCCACATGCCCTTCGCCAAAGAGGTCTCCCCCCTCCACGATTTCCCGCATCAGCTGTTCGACGCTGATGGGCTCCCACTTGTCTTCTCCGCGCTTGCCCACCCGCTTGAGAGGGCGCAGTACCCGGAAGGGGTCATTGAGCTTGTCAAAGACCATATTGCCCCGCGCGCAGGCAGTGGAGCGGTTGGCATTCCCCTGCTCCTGAAAGCCGGAAGTGCGGGTGAAGCTCTCGCCAAGGGGCGTCTGGTAGGGCAGCCATGGATCGCTGGAAAGCAGGTTGTAGGGGTTGCCGCTGACGCGCACCACCTGATTGGTCTCGCGGTCTATTTTCACCCGCACGCCACAGTGGGTCGTACAGCCATTACACACCGAAGCAGCCACACGATAGCGGGGGTTGGGCTGCGCCTTGCCGTCGCTGTCTATGGTGAATTCCGGCTCTTCCGCCTGACCATAGACCGGGTCGGCCATGCGCTCGCCCTTGTCGCCAAGGGTCACCACGGAACTGAGGGTTTCGCTGTAGCCGGCCACCGCGCCCAGGCCCGCCACCGCGGCAGTGCCCAGCAGAAATTGACGTCTATTTTTCTCCATGACTTCCTCCTTTATAGTGTACCGCCATCTCCTTGTCCCAGGGGAAGAGCACCATCACCAGGGCGAGCAGGGCGATAAAAACACCCCAGTTGGCCATGACGGCAGTTATGCTGCCCTGGCCGAACCAGTGGGGGCTGTACTCCAGAAAACCCGTGGCCGTGCGGCCAATGGTCTGGCCACCGATAACCGTATTCCAGCGAAAGAGCCACACGCCGACAGCGGCGATGAGGCCGGCGGCAAAGACCCAGCCCGTGCGCCTTGCCAGGGGGCTGAAGGCGATGGCCAGGGGGACGAACAGGCAGAGCAGGTATTCGATGTACACGACATCGAAGAAGTGATGCTGGAAGAAGGCCTGCAGCACAAAGCGCTCCTCACCGGCAAAGGGCATGGCGAAGGTGAGCCAGAAAAAGCGGATCACCAGGTCGATGATGATAAACCAGCCCAGCAGACGCGCCAGCTCGCGCATCATGTCGCCATCGACGCGGCCCATGGGGGTGAAGAATTTCTGCACCAGAGGCAGCAGAATGATGAGCAGACCAGTGCCGGAAACCATGGCCGAGGCCAGGAAGAGAATGGGCATGAGGGGAGTGCTCCACAGCGGGTTGGCGTGCACCACACCCAGGATGTAGCCCGTGTAACCGTGGACGCTGAGGGCCAGAGGGATACCGATGATACCCAGAATGAGGCCGCGTCTTTCATCGCGGGCCAGGGACGCTTCATCGGTGCGCATATTCCCCAGGGCCATCATGCGGAACCAGCGACCGGCAAAGGCGCTGCGGGCCGACTCGGCCTGGCGGACAAAGAAGGGACGGTAGAGCACCAGAGCCTCGAAGAGAATCAGCAGCGGATACGCCAGCAACAGCAGCACCCCCCACTTCATGGGCGAAGTGAGGAAATTCTCCCAGCCGTAGGCGAAGAAGTTGAGGATACGGCCCGGCTGGCGCAGGTCGTCGATGAGGTTGAAGGGCGCCGCCGCCAGCAGCACAAACGCCAGCAGCAGGGAGAATCCCGCAATGGGCTTGTATTTGCGCATGCCGAAAACATGGGCAAAGCTGGAGATGATAAAGGCCGCCGCGCTGCTGCCCGTAAACCAGAAGTAGTTGGGAACATCCAGCCCCCAGGGGCGATTGGGAGTGATGGACGCTATGGTGGTCAGCGATTGCAGAAAATCCATGGTTCACCTCACTTGTACGTCGTCTGCCACTCACGACGGGGCAATCCGTCGCGCTGGCGGGCCAGGTCATCGAGATTCAGCGTACCCACGGGAGCATTCTGCACCGATCCATCCAGGCCGATGTAGTACACCTGGGGGCGATTGCCCTGGGAAGGTTTGAGGACGGAGACAGAGTAGGCACCCAGCAGACGGGAAATCTCGGAATTCTTGTCATTGAGATCGCCACTGATGCGGGCTCCCCCGACACAGCTCTCCACGCAGGCAGGCAGCAGACCCTTGTCCATGCGGTGGGCGCACAGGGTGCACTTGTCGACGGTTTTGGCAGCGGGATGAAAGTAGCGCTTGTCATAGGGACAGGCATTGATGCAGTATCCGCATCCCCAGCACACCTTGTCGTCCACCATGACGACCCCGTCCTCGCGGGAAAAAGTGGCACCGGTAGGGCAGACCCTGACACAGGAAGGCTCAGCGCAGTGATTGCACAGCTGGGGTAAAAAGACCTTGTGTACCGCCGGGTACTCGCCACGCTCGTACTCGGAAACCCAGGTACGAAAATGGCCTTTGGGGGTTTTGTTTTCGACCTTGCAGGCACCGCTGCACGCCTGGCAGCCCACGCATTTGCGCAGGTCGATGACCATGCCGAAACGCTTCCCCGTCTGCCCCACGTAGCGCGGGTCCTCCTGGTCACGACCGGGATTGCGCAGGGAGATGGCCTGGGCCTGAGCCGCCGCTCCGGCCGCCAGTGTCCAGGCACCCAATCCTTTGACGAAATGACGCCGTTTGAGTTTGTGTTCACCCATGGGATGACCTCCATTACAGGTTAATGAAGATCAGGGTAAGAAAAAAAAGTGTGGAAAAAGGGGGGGGCGGGAGAAATATTTCACAGACTCATGGCTGAGCCTGTGCGCGCCTCCCTTGGAAAGAGGGTGCAACGCTGCCAGCCACCGCTGCCCGCGCGCTCCATGCCGTGAATTTCATGGCGTGTCCTTTTGCTGGAGTGCGGCAAGGTATTTTCGTCCTTTGTCCGTCAGGCGATACTGCTGCAGACGGCTGTTGGGTTTATCAGGAAGCGTCATTGCAATCAATCCGACTGCCAGAGCGGGCCTGAGATACCGCTCGCGGAAAGACTTGCGATCATGCAATTCCAGCGCTGCCTGCAGCGCTTCACGGCCCATTTCTCCTTTGAGTGCGCGCAGAAGCTCCCTGACTTGGGGGGTGACTTGGGGGGTGACTTGGGGGGTGATCCCTTGCAAGGCGCTGATAATCATGCGCAGCATGAATTCAATAAAGGGAGCCGAGTCTGTTTGACGCGTACTTTCCTGCAGCGCCGTGTAGTACTCGGACTGGTGGGCATGGACCAGGTTTTCCACGGGAACATCCGCAAAGAGCGGGTTCCAGCGAAAAAGTATGAGCGTTTGCCACAGCCGACCCATGCGGCCATTGCCATCGGCAAAGGGGTGAATAAACTCGAACTCGTAGTGGAAGACACTGCTGGCAATCAGGGGGTGAACATCGGTATTCGCAAGCCATTGCAGCAGCTCTGACATCAGAATAGGTACGCGACCGGCGGGTGGAGCCATATGGATTACCTCACCATCAGCCATCACCCCAACACCACTGCGGCGGTACATCCCCACTTCATCAATCAGCCCGGCCATTAACCTGTCATGGGCAGCCAGCAGATCACTCTCCGAATGGGCAGACCAGCTTTCCAGGCAGTCATAGGCCGCCAAAGCATTGCGCGCCTCCTGAACATCCTTCGGCGGTGCCACAACGTGCTTGCCATCCAGAATCGCGGTTATCTGCTCTTCACTGAGCGTATTGCCTTCAATGGCCAGCGACCCCTGAATGGTGCGAATGCGATTGATGCGCCGAAGGCGCAGGGCGCTCTCGTGATCCAACCGGGCGTCCAGGCCCCCAATCAGCTCACTGATGCGGGCCACGAGGTTCAGTATGGATGGAGTTATGGTGAATGGGGGGTGGTATTTCTTGTCCATAACGTATTGACTCCGCCCACACATCAGGCGCTATGTGATGTATTCAAGCAAAGTCGCGCGGATTTTCCAGATGCGCCGGTGTATTCTGCCACAGCTTCCCTCACTCCCCCGCCAGCTTCCCGTACAGCTCCCGGTACTGGCGCGCCGGTTTGTCCCAGCTGAAGTCCCGTTTCATGGCGCGCTGGCGCATGGCTTCAATGTGCTGGGGGCGGTCGTACCAGGTGCTGATGGCCCAGCCAATGGTGTTGTAGAGGGCGCTGATGGTCATGTCGTGGAACTTGAAGCCGGTGCCTTTGCCGGTGAGTTCATCGTAATTTTCCACCGTGTCTTCCAGTCCGCCAGTGGCGCGCACCACGGGCAGGGTGCCATAGGCCAGGCTGTACATCTGATTCAGTCCGCAGGGCTCGTAACGTGAGGGCATGAGGAAGAAGTCGGCCCCGGCTTCCACCAGGTGAGCCAGCTCTTCGCTGTAGCCTATGTAGGAGCCGATGCGGCCGGGATAGTGTTGGGGCAGTTCGCCGAAGAATCGTTCATACTCCTGCTCCCCACTGCCAACCACGACCATCTGGCAATGCATGTTGACTACGGCGGCTTCGATGGCCCCCTGCAGCAGATCCAGCCCCTTCTGATGGGCAAAGCGGCCCACGAAACCAAACAGCGGCAGGTCATGGCGCTTTTCCAGGCCCATGCGCTCCTGCAGAGCGGCTTTGTTGTCCCGTTTGAAGTGCAGGCTGCGCACGTTGTAGCGCTTGGGAATATGAGGATCGGTGGCGGGGCACCAGGCGCTGTAGTCCACGCCGTTGAGGATGCCCACCAGATTGTCCCCCTTGGCGCGCAGCACGTCGTGCAGGCCCCCGGAGCCAATGGGTCCGCAGATTTCGTGACGGTACGTGGGGCTGACAGTGGTGACGGCGTCGGCGAAGACGATACCGCCCTTGAGGAAGTTCATGGCGCCGAAGGACTCAAAGGTTCCGGCGTGAAAATGCTGACGGTTGATGCGGGCGTAGGTCAGTACATCTGGTGTAAAGATGCCCTGATAGCCTATATTGTGGATGGTCAGCAGGGTTTTGGTATGCTGGAAAAAGGGATCGTGGTCCAGTTTGAGAAAGGCGGGAATCAGACTGGTCTGCCAGTCGTTGCAGTGAATAATCCCGGGCGAAAAGCACAGATCATGGGCCACCTGCAGCGCGGCGCGGCTGAAAAAGGCAAAGCGCCGGGGATTGTCCTGATACTCCCCTTCGCGGGTGTGGTAGAGCTCCGCGCGGCCAAAGTACTTCTCGCACTCCACAAAGTAGATATCCACACCATCGCGTTTGGTGTGGTGCAGGGCAAACCACTCCTCACGGTCGCCCATGTGCACGCACAGTGAAGGCAGGCAGGGCTGAATATTATAGCGCTGACGGTCGATTTTTCCGTAGAGGGGAAGAATGATACGTATATCCACACCCCGCTTTTTCAGGGCGCGGGGCAGGGCAGAGCTGACATCGGCCAGACCGCCGGATTTGACAAAGGGCTCAACTTCGCTGGAGACAAAAAGAACGCGCAGGTCTTCCATACTCTTTCTCCTTACGGTTATCGCTCAAATCATACACCCTTACACAAAGCTCTTAAAGGTACCAGGAGCGGCAGTCAAGGAAAAAGGACATGTTTTGTGGCCCGATCGCTGCGCTCACTCAAGACGCAAGGGAAAGGCTGAGAAAGCCTCTGTTTTTTCTCAGCGCCCTCAGCGGTTCCGCGAGTGACAGAAAGACTTGCCTTCAAAATCCCCTGAACCTATACTCGCACCATGGGTGACGAAAAAATCAACAATCCACACGATACCTTTGTACAGGCAATACTGGAGCACGAGAATGTGGCGCTGGATCTACTGCAACACGAGATGCCAGCACACATTGCTGAAGCGTTGGATTTTTCCACCCTGCAGCGGCTGGAGACCACATACGTCAGTGATGATCTGAGAAAAACCTATAGCGACCGGGTATTTCTGGCAAATTTCAAAAACAGCGACAAGCAGGCCTATATCTACATGCTGCTTGAGCACAAAAGTTATTCCGACGACTGGTGCAGCCTGCAACTGCTCAAGTACATGAGCGCCCAGTGGCAAAAGTACCTCCGGGAGAATCCCCAGGCAACGAGACTGCCGCCCATCATACCCCTGGTGCTGTATCATGGCGAGGGGCAGTGGCGCCGCAAAGAGATTGTGGATCTGCTGGATGTGAATGATCCCGAGTCCATGGCTCCCTACACCCCGGTCTTCGATTATGTACTGTGGGATGTATCCCGGATGGATCAGCAAAGGCAGGTATATCGGCCCGATACAAGCGCGTTTTTGATGATCCTGCACCATGGACGCAAGCAAAGCCTCATGGAAGTCTTGCCCACCATTATGGTGCTCATTGACAAAGCCGCCTATGACAAGCCTACAACCCTGGAATTGATTTACCAGTTTTTGACCTACGCCATAAATGTGAACAACGACTTGGATGAACAAACGATACAACGCTCACTGGACAAAGTACATGAGCACAAGGAGGTTGTCATGACCACAATCACGAAAGAATGGGAGGCCAGAGGAGAAGCCAGAGGAGAAGCCAGAGGGATACTCAAAGGAAGATCCGAACTCCTGTACGCTCTGATAGAGCGCCGATTTGGTTCCGTGCCGCCAGAAGTACATGATCGCATCACCCACGCAACCGAAGAAGAACTCTCCCGTTATGCCATAAACGTACTTGATGCAGGCTCAGCCCACGAAGTGGTGGAGATACGCTGAAGCCCCTTGCTGCTGGGGGTTGGGACTCGGGGCTCGGGGAATAGCCTTTCCGCGAGCAAGCGCGAAAGAATAGTTTCGTAAACGCTTTCCAGTAGTCCAGGCCCAGGCCTTGGTGTAAGTCGATTGCGGTGGAAATAATTATATCGCCCAGCTGATTTTCATGCATTTGACCTGCTCTTCGGCATTCTCTTTCCCTGCGTTCTTTGCGGCTCTGCGAGAAAATGGCTGTTCTGCTTGAGTGATCCCATTTGTGTTTATTCGCTTTCATTTGCGGTGAGGAGTTTCCCTTTGCCGCTTCTCTGCGGCCCTGCGGGAGAGTGTTCTTCCTGTTTCTGGCCGCTCTCTATCCCTTGGGCAGACTTTCGCCGCTTTCCCCAAGTACCGTCGGCACCAGTTTTGCCAGGTTTTCCGGCAGATGCTGGTCCCGTTTCAGGATGTGGTCAATCCGGATGGCGGGTGGCACGTGTTTTTCGCTGCTGGTTACGAGGATGACGGGAATCTGGCTGTTGCGGCTGGCGCTCAGGCGCAGGGCTGCGATGACGGCGTGGGCGTTCAGCTCCCGCAGTTCGCCTCCCAGGATGGCCAGGTGAAAAGCGCTGTGGGCAAGTCTTTCCAGGGCCGCAACGCCGCTGTCCACGGTGGTTATCTGCAGGTTCAGGGGTGCCAGGATTTTGTGGAACTGGCTGCACATCAGGCGTGACGATTCGGCAATCAGGATGGAGCGTCGCTGGCCCAGGTTGCGCGCGTGCAGGGCTTCCAGCTGCTGTTCGCACTGGCTGTAGTCGGGTTTTTCCTGGCGGGCGCACCGGACGATGCACGACAGGATGTCCAGGTATTTCAGACCAACATCGGTAAAGGTTTCGCTGTCTGTTTTCGTGCTTTCCTGCAGAAAACTCTCCCATTGATGGCAGGCGGTGCTCATGGGAGTTATGCCGTGGGTGCCGCCGGACCCTTTGAGGCTGTGAACGTGACGAAAGAGCTCTTCGTGCAGCCGGGTGTCGTGGGGGGCTTTCTCCATATCCAGCAGCAGGTTCTCCATGCGAACCAGCCTCTCGGGAACTTCTTCCAGAAAAGCCTGTTTCAGTTGTCTGAGCATGGCCTGGAATTGCTCCATTCCCTCCATCAGGGAGCCTCCGTGCTTTCCACCGGGGCCATGCAGACCCGGTTGCGCCCGGTGTGCTTGGCGTGGTAGAGGGCTTCGTCTGCGGCCACCAGCAGGGTTTCGCTGTCATCGTAATGGCTGGAAGCGGCAATTCCGGCGCTGAGGGTGACGTGAAATTCGCGACCGCCTGAAACAAAGGAAACCTGGCCGAAGCGCTGGCGGATATCGTCCACAATCTTCCAGGCGGCATCCCGGTCGCAGTCGGGCAGGATGGCGGCAAACTCCTCGCCACCATAGCGTCCCACGGTGTCTGACTGGCGCGCCCGCTGCTGCAGCAGGTGTGCCAGGGTTTTGATGACCCGGTCACCCACGCCATGGCCATAGGTGTCGTTGACGGTTTTGAATTTGTCCATATCCAGCATGGCTACGCTCAGGGGTTTGCCACTGCGCTTGGCGCGGGCCAGCTCAATCACCAGCTGCTCCTTGATGCGGGAGTGGTTAAAGAGGCCTGTCAGGCTGTCGCGGGCCATCAGTTCGCTGAGCATGCGCGCCCGTGCCACGCGCACGGTAACGGCAGCCACCAGCTGCTCGTTGGAGAGGGGTTTGACCAGGAAGTCGTCCCCGGCAAAGCCCACGGCGTTCATCTGCTTTTTCAGATCGGTTTCGGCGGAGACATACACGATAGGCGTGTGGAGCCAGTCGTCCTGCAGGCGCAGCAGGCGGGCCAGTTCCATGCCGCTGTAGCCGGGCATATTCAGATCCATCAGGATAATCTCGGGCCGCTGCTGCTGCACCGTGGTCAGAATGTGGGAGGGCTCCTCCAGCAGGTACACCTCCATGCCCGCCCCCTGCAGGGTCAGTTTGAAGTGCTCGGCCAGCTCCAGGTCGTCGTCCACAATCAGCACCCGGTAGGGCTTGTCGTTGCGGGTGCGCAGCAGCTGGTAGAGACGATCCACCAATTTGGGAATATCCACGGGATGGAGGAAGAATCCCTGGCCACCCACCCGTGCCACCTGAATGCGCGTGTCAAAATCGTCCCGCGCGGCGGTGAAGACCATGGGGGTATTGGCAAAGGCCATCAGGGAGCCGGTTCCCTCTTTTTCCAGGGCCTCAACTTCGATGATCACCACCTGTGGGCGTTTCTGACGCAGGGCCAGGCCACCCTGGGTGATGCTGGTAAAGCGGGAGGTGCTGTAGCCGAAGTGGCGCAGGGTAAAGGCCAGCTCCTCTGCGCGCTCCTGGTTACTGTCCACGATGTAGATGGAGGCTTCGTGGTGGCGGGGCACCTCCATGGCAGCTTCCTGCATAGGCTGAAACTGAGTGGTATCCTCTGCGGGGTCGGGGAGTTTGCTGGAAAGACACTGACGCAGATTGACCACCTGCGCGGCAAAGTCATTCCAGTCCGCAGGCAGCTCGGCAGGCAGATTTGCCAGCCAGAGTTGGGTCTGGATTTCCAGCTTGCGCACCTGCTGGCCCAGGGTGGAGAATCCGAAGGTTCCCGCTGATCCGGCCAGCTTGTGCAGTTTCTGATGAAGCAGCTGCAGGGTGGGTGCCATGTCATGGGAGAGGATATTTTCCACCAGCTCACTGAGCGTTTCCAGTTCATTGCTCAGGCGGCTTATATACTGATCCTGCAGCTCCCTGAGCCTGGCGGCAATCTCTTCCTGACTAGCCATTGGTCACCTCCTGCCACAGCGCGCGTATCTGGCCCGCGAGGGCCATGGGGTCAAAGGGTTTGGGAATGACGCCAATGGCACCCAGGGAGGTGTAGTGTGCTACCTCAGCAGGCTGCACCTTGGCGGTCATAAAGATCACGGGTGTCGTGGTAAAGGCAGGTATTCTCCGCAGATTCTGCAGTGTGGTGGGGCCATCCATGCCAGGCATCATCACGTCCAGCAGTATCAACTGGGGCGCAAAGCCGGGAGCTGTTTCCAGAGCTTCCTGCCCCGAAGAGCAGATGCGCACGGTGAAGCCGCCCACCATTTCCAGAGCCACCCTGGCAACTGCCTGAATATCCGGTTCGTCTTCTGCGTACAGGATGCGTTCAAGTGTCATTCCCTCTCTCCTTGCTTGACCGTATTGAGCATTGCAATCAGTTCCTGGACTGATGTGGGGGCCTTCAGCAGAGCCTGATCCACCTGGGAGGCCTGTTCGGAAGTCAGTTCATGGCCGGACAGCACAATGATCTGCGGAATCCTGTTCTGCTGCTTGATCAGTGGCAGCAGATCCCAGCCCGACCCATCGGGCAGGCCGATATCCAGAATCACCACGTCATAGGTATTCTGCTCCAGCTTCTGCCGGGCCTGCTGCTTGGTGGAGGCGGCATGGAAAGTGGCCACTTCCTGGCCCAGCAGGGAAATGATGTGGCGGGTATCCTCGTCATCCTCAATATGCAGCACCAGTGGCTTATTGCCGGAGCCGCCCGTGGCACGGTGTATGCACTCCAGTAACGTCTGCTGATCAATGGGTTTTTGCAGCCAGTCGATGGCGTTGAAGCCACCATTGAGAGCCAGTTGCCCTTCCTCGATATTCCCCGCCACCACCACAATGGGAATATGGGCGGTGGTGGAGTGGGTGCGCAGCTGACGAATAATGGAAATACCGTTGCGGTCGGGCAGGCGCAGATCCAGCGTCATGGCATCATAGGGCACCTGTTCCACCATGGCAACCGCCGCCGCCCCCGTCGTGGCGATGTCGGCATGGTAGCCATGGTGCTGCAGCAGAGTGGCCAGCAAGTGGGCCACGTCGGGATCGTCTTCCACCACCAGGACGCGGGGCCGCCCGTCAGCCACTGCAGGAACAGGAGGCAGGCCGCACAGTTCGTCGCGGTGCACGGCGGGAAGTTCAAAGAAGAACACCGAACCCCTGCCCACTTCCGAGTGGACGCCAATGGTGCCGCCCATGCGCTCCACCAGCTCTTTGGCGATGGCCAGGCCCAGGCCGGTCCCCCCCTTCTGGCGGGTATCCGAGGAGTCCGCCTGGGTAAACTTGGTAAAGAGACGTGCCTGAAGCTCCGGGGAGATTCCCGGCCCCTGGTCGCGCACTTCCACCCGCACCTGATTATTCTGAGCCATGACCGCGATTTCCACCCGTTCAGCGGACGCGGAGAATTTGGCCGCGTTGGAAAGCAGGTTGGAAAGCACCTGCATCAGACGCTGGGCATCGACTCGCACCAGCATGGAATCGTCGCGCTCCACCAGAGCAAAGGTCACATTGAACTGCCTGCCATAGGCCTCATTGGCCTCCATAGCCTGCTCCACAATGGGCATCAGTTCCTGCAGGATCATGTCGAAGCGCATCTTGCCAGCGGCAATTTTCTCCATGTCCAGCAGGTCGTTAATCAGGTATCCCAGGCGCTGACTGTTCTTGTAGGCGATATCCACCAGCTGCCTGGCCTGGGACGGCAGTTCTCCCACGGCACCACCGGCAATCAGCCCCAGGGAGCCATTGATGGAAGTCAGAGGAGTGCGCAGCTCATGGCTGACCGTGGAGACGAACTGGCTCTTCATCAGCTCCACCCGCTTTTGCTCGCTGATGTCCCAGTTGGTGCCGATCACGCGCAGCGGCTCGCCCCCGTCACCATCAGCGCGCAGCACCACCGCGTTGGCTTTTATCCAGCGGATATTCCCATCGGGCAGTACAATGCGGAATTCCGCGCTGAAGAAACTCTCCCCCTGCAGCGCGGAGTGCAGCAACTGGTTTACAGACTCCAGGTCATCGGGGTGCACACGGGATTCCCATATCCGCTGGGCATCTGCCTCTTCGCCGGGAGTAGCGCCATAGAGAGCGAACATCTGCTCATCCCAGGTCATTGTGCCTGCGGACATATCATAATCCCAGATACCGATCCCCACACCGGAAGTCGCCAGAAAAAGGCGCTGCCGCTGTTCGTCGCGGGACAGCAGCAGACGATTGAAGGCCTGCACCAGCTGCCCGATCTCGTCATTTCCGGCTATGGGCAGTGGGGTGAAGGCAGCGCGATTATCCACCATGGCGTCAATGGAGCTGGCCGCCAGCCCAAGGGGAAGCAACAGACGGGCTACCACAGCAGCCAGCAGCGTCCAGGCCGCGATAAGAATCAAAAAAGAGAAGATCAGCACCTGCACCACCAGACGATTTACCGGTGAATGCACAAGATCCTTGGGCAGCGTTTGAATCACCACCCACCCCAGCTGGGGGATGGTGGCGCTGGCAAAAAGCCGGTCGCTGCCATCCAGACCGGGGGCAAAACCCGCCGGCACACCCTCCAGGACGCGATCCATCACAGGGTGAACTCCCGGCTCCGGCAGCGGCCGCATGGCCAGGTTGAAGAGTGAGGAAGTGACGATCAGCTTGTTTGCGGGGTCGAGGATAAAAAAGTTCCCGGAGTGGCTCTGGTGATCATCGCCAATCTTGATCAGGAAGTTGTCCGTCCCCAGAATCGTGACCCCCACGGCAAACCCCACCACCTCGCCCGTGGCCGACAGAAGAGGCACATTGATGAAAAAAGAAGGAACCCCCAGGCTGCGGCTGAGCAGGGGGCGGGTAATGACAGGTTTTTTTGTGGAGCGGGCCAGGCGCATATGCTCCCGGTCGGAAATATCCAGGCCAATGCGCCCGGAAGCGCGGGGATACTCACCCACGCCGATGCCCTGGGCGTTGAAGATGGCGATACCACCGTTGAATTCCATCGTGTCCATCACCAGGTTTTCCAGTACCTGTGTGATCTGCTGCGGGCTTTTCAGGAGCTCGCCATCCAGCAGGCGCGGCGCCAGCCTCTCCAGAGCCCGCTGACGCATCTGCAGCTCGTTTTCAATATGGCTGACAATGCGCTGCGCCTTGGCCTGCTGCTCGTCAATCAGGAGCTGGCCGATACTGCCGGGAAGCGTGATATAGATATACACCACCAAAGCCGTACCAGCCAAAAGGAACCCACCCATGGTGGTCAGCAGGATACGCTGGGTGATCGTGAAGTGCCGCCTCATGCAACCTCCGCAAAACGCATGACTACTTCAAAACGTAAAATTCGGCATAACTCGCTACAGAATACCACTCTCCGCACGGAAACACTACAGGAATGCGCCTGGCAAATCCGCAGGCGCCGGTGAGCAGCTTGCCTAGTGTCACGTCAATATTGAATTATCGCATGTGGTGTGATGAATTTTCTTCACGTACAACGTGGAGGGTTTGCCATGAAGAAGTACATTGTGACCTTGACCAAAGAAGAGCGCGAAGAGCTTCTTTCGATCACCAGTAAGGGCAAGCATGAGTCTCAAAAGGTAATCAACGCCCTGATACTTCTCGATGTAGACGAAGGAGCCCACCAGCAAAATAGAGTGAAGAACGAAGATATAGCCCGCGTGCTGAATATCAGTATGCGCAAGATCGACCGGGTAAAGAGGCGATTTGTCGAGGAGGGTTTTGAGAAGTCGCTTGGGAAACGTAAACCAGAAAGAGAGTATAAGCGCAAGGCAGATGGTGAGCTCGAAGCTCATTTGATTGCACTCAGCTGCAGTGAGCCTCCAGAAGGCTTTTCGAGGTGGACATTGCGTTTATTGGCCGATAAAGCCGTGGAGCTCAACTACATTGAAAGCATTTCCCATGAATCGGTGCGCCGCATTTTAAAAAAACGAACTCAAGCCGTGGAAACAAAAGGCATGGGTAATTCCTCCGCAAAACAGTGGGTCATTCGTGGCCAACATGGAAAAGATCCTGGATGTTTACAAACGGCCTTATGACCCCTTGCGTCCTGTGGTCTGCATGGATGAGTCGCCCAAGCAGCTCATTGCCGAAACACGCAAGCCGATTCCAGCTTCACCGGGACAGCCTGAGCGTTATGACTATGAATATCGCCGTTGCGGAGTCAGCAATATATTCATAGCCAGCGAGCCGCTTTGCGGCAAGCGGCTTGTGAGTGTAACCTCCAGGAGGACCAAGCGGGACTGGGCGCAGTTTCTTGAGAAAATTGCGAAGCACTACTGCCATGCTGAGCTCATAACGCTTGTGATGGATAACCTGAGCACTCACGAAGCCGGAGCCTTGTATAAGGCCTTTGAGCCCGCAAAGGCAAAAGAGCTCCTTGATCGGTTCAAGTTTGTATATACACCAAAGCATGGCAGCTGGCTAAATGTGGCTGAAATTGAACTCAGTGTTTTAAGCCGACAATGCCTGAACCGCAGAATAGATAGCATCGAAAAGCTCAGGGAAGAGGTCAACGCTTGGCAGGCCAACAGAAACAACCTTCGGGCAAAGATAAACTGGCAATTCAGAACCGATGATGCGAGGATAAGGCTATCGAGGCTTTATCCGACACTTGAAGAGTGACGAGACACTAGTGAGTACAGCGAACGGGCGAGAGATTTGTCTTTCAGGCTGTTCTCTTTGACGGGATAAAAGTCAGAAAATAAAGAATGTCTCGCGCGGAGAACGCGGAGAACGCTGAGGACGCAGAGGGAGAGAAAATAAGATAGTCCACAGATTTCGCGGATTTACCCAGATAAAGGCAATAACGGGCTTCAGCGTATCTCCACCACTTCGTGGGCTGAGCCTGCATCAAGTACGTTTATGGCATAGTGGGAGAGTTCTTCTTCGGTTGCCTGGGTGATGCGATCATGCACTTCTGGCGGCACAGAGCCGAATCGGCGCTCTATCAGAGCGTACAGGAGTTCGGTTCTTCCCTCTTGCCTTCCCCTTTGAACTCCCCTGGCCTCCCATTCTTTCGTGATTGTGGTCATGACAACCTCCTTGTGCTCATGTACTTTGTCCAGTGAGCGTTGTATCGTTTGTTCATCCAAGTCGTTGTTCACACTTATGGCATAGGTCAAAAACTGGTAAATCAATTCCAGGGTTGTAGGCTTGTCATAGGCGGCTTTGTCAATGAGCACCATAATGGTAGGCAAGACGTCCATGAGGCTTTGCTTGCGTCCATGGTGCAGGATCATCAAAAACGCGCTTGTATCGGGCCGATATACCTGCCTTTGCTGATCCATCTGCGATACATCCCACAGTACATAACCGAAGACCGGGGTGTAGGGAGCCATGGACTCGGGATCATTCACATCCAGCAAATCCACAATCTCTTTGCGGCGCCACTGCCCCTCGCCATGATACAGCACCAGGGGTATGATGGGCGGCAGTCTCATTGCCTGGGGGTTCTCCCGAAGGTACTTTTGCCACTGGGCGCTCATGTACTTGAGCAGTTGTAGATTGCACCAGTCGTCGGAATAACTCTTACAGGCTGCTGAAAAACCCCCATCTGCTGTGTTGCTCGCTGTCGCTCGTCATTGCAACGTACTCTATGTACGCCTCGTTCCTTGCTCTGCGAGCGCCTTGCACCTGGGGGATTTTTCATTTGCCTGTCGATAGAGAGTATTTAAGCAGGCTGTTTGCGTCCAGTCAGTTTGTAGGCATAGGCCTGCTTGTCGCTGTTTTTGAAATTTGCCAGAAATACCCGGTCGCTGTAGGTTTTTCTCAGATCATCACTGACGTATGTGGTCTCCAGCCGCTGCAGGGTGGAAAAATCCAACGCTTCAGCAATGTGTGCTGGCATCTCGTGCTGCAGCAGATCCAGCGCCACATTCTCATGCTCCAGTATTGCCTGTACAAAGGTATCATGTGGATTGTTGATTTTGTCGTCACCCATGGTGCGAGTATAGGTTCAGGGGATTTTGAAGGCAAGTCTTTCTGTGCCTGGGGGATTAGGGGTTGGGAATGGGGAAGATGTTGGCTATTCTCCAGCCCCCACTCTGCGGATTAAAAATTTCTGTCGTTCAGGAGTTGTGCTGGCCATAGAGGTTGCTCGGTATTCTTGCTGCTGTTTTAAAATGGCAATTACGCCATATGCTACTGTCACTTCCGTATCCGAAAATTTTTTTTCTGGTGGCAGAAAAATAACCGGAACTGTTACTCTTTTACTTGCAGCTGTTTTGCCCCTCGTTTAGCCTCAATTCCCCCTTTGTTGCATTTCTGTGAACAAGAATTCACTAGATTCAGATTACCCCCAGGAGCTATCTCATTACAGTAAGTGGGAAGTCGAACGCCGTTTCAATGGTCATGGGAAGGAGAGAGATTCCGTGATCACGGCAGCCAGACATGAAAAACAGAGGCTGCCTGGGCTTTCTTTTCTGCTGCACTCTTACTAGTGTTTTCACCGGACACCACCTGCCGTGAAGCGGTTAGGGCGTGCGCCGGTCTGATTGCTTTGGGTTTATCCTGAAGTTGTGATTGCATTCACGAAGTCTATCTTTTTACATTGAAGGAGAAGGAGGATCTATGGAGTTTCGGCAACGTTTTTGGGCTGCCGCACTGGTTGCCTTGCTGAGCGCTGGCGCGGCAATGGCGACAACCGTGACGGGCAGGTCGAGTACTATGCTGGAGTGGTACGATGACCCCGATGGCAATAGTGCCCTTCCGGCTTATCAGTATCTGATGCTGAATGCCCGCAACATTCATGACACGGGTATTGACTTTCGTTTCTACGGGCGACTGGGTACCGACCTCAATGATGAAGTCGATGCTGATAATCGCTTTTACTATGCTTACGCCGAAAAGCGCGGCATCAATGACGCCATCGACCTGCGCGTCGGGCGTCAGTTCATCTTCAACCCCGCTGGCTCATCTATTATGGATGGCGTCAACATGAACTATGACGACGGTAGCTTTTATACCTTCAGCCTTTTTGGGGGCGGAGATGCCCAGTATTACGAGGGTTATCATGAAAAGGACCTCATGTTTGGCGGTAAAGTAGGTGGTCGCTTTTTCGATAATAACCTGAAGATGAACTTTGCCTATCTGGAGAAGCGTGATGCTGGCGATACCAGCCACAAACTTCTGGGCGCAGACGCGTACTACGATCACAATAATACCGTGGAAGTTTACGGTGACTACCAGTTTAACTACCTGGCCGATACCATGAGCTATCTGCGCGTTGGAGCCAACTACTACCAGAACGAAGACTGGCAGGTGAGGACCGAGTACCTCTCCTCCAAGCCGGTTTTTTCCGCCACATCCATCTATTCTGTATTCGCTGTTTCCGAATATGAAGAGGTCATGGCTCAACTTACCTACCGCCTTGGTCCCGGCATGTTCGCCTTTGGCCGCCTGACACATGAAATGTACGAAGAAGTCTCCAATGCCAATGTCATTGAGGCAGGCATAGAGCAGGTTCGCATGGAGCGTTTCTCCGGCTCTTTCTCCGGCGTACTGCGTCAACATGATGAAGGTCAGGATCTCTTCGGAGTGCGTGCCCGCGGAAGCTACCTGCTGAACCACCAGTATCAAGTGGGCGGTGGCGCCAGCATCGACGTGTTCGAGCGCAGCCTGCAGGTCTATGACGGCAGCGAGACAAGCCTGACCGGCATGTACGAGGAGACTACCCACCGTATCTGGGCCGATGTCACCGCTTTTCTCAGTCGTGCGGCGTCACTTGAAGCTCGCATTGAGCGCATTCAGAGCGATCGCTGGGACGAGTACTACTATGGCCGCATTCGCTTTAACTACCATTTCTAGGCACAAGGAGCACAACCCATGAAAAACCGCATTACCTACATCGCATTCATGCTAGCTGCATGTCTTGCACTGGGGGGGCTCTCCGTTGCCGTTGCACAGTACAGCGCCATGACCTTCAACCACGATCGTCACGTCGCCTACATGGGTGGCATGGACTGCGCCACCTGCCATGGTGAAGGGCTCCAGAACCTCAGCCCTGAACCAGCCACCTGCGTCAGCTGTCACGGCAACGACTTCATGAATTTCGTCACCTACCCCGGCAAAAAGACCCACGGCCCCGCCTGGGCCCTGAACCACGGCCCCATGGCTAAAGCCGAGGTGATGGACTGCATGGCCTGCCACCAGGAATTCACCGACAAAGCTCGCAAGGATCGCAACCCGAGGGCAACCACTTGCTACGATTGCCACACTCCCAGTGGCAAAGACAGTGAATTCGGCCCCTTCGGCGGCAGCCTGCACAACGTGCACAGCAGCGATTTCCACGTCACCCACCCCCTGGCGGCCCGCACCGACCAGCGCCTGTGCGCCAGCTGTCATACGGAACCTCGCTTCTGTGTTGACTGTCATAATGACTTTAACCGCAACGAGCTGGCCCTTGAGTCTCACCGCCGCGGATTCAGCTCCCTGCTGACAAGCCCGTCCGGTGTGGCTCACGAGCAGTTTAATGAAACCCAGTGCCAGACATGTCACGTAGACTCCGTATTGCCCACCCATAAATGGGCTCGCGGCCACGGTATCGAAGCCCGCAAAAATCTGACTACCTGTCAGGCTTGTCACCCCACCGGCAATACCTGCATCAAGTGCCACAGTGCCAAAACCGGCCTCGGTGTGAACCCTCACCCCAAGGACTGGAAGGGCGGACGTCTTGAAAGTGCCACTGGCGGAGCAACCTGCGCCAAGTGTCACTGAAGATATACGACATATGCAACTCCATAACGGGAGGTGGCCCAGCACTACAGCAGAAGTACTTTTTTGAAAACCAATATGTCTAATGCAAGGAGAGAAACATGAAGAGTAAATGGACATTGTATCTTTTCGCCCTGTTAGCGGCGGCCGTCATGATGGCTGGTTGCGGCAGCGACAGTGGCAGCAGTGTGAACACGAAACCGGAGCCCGGTAGCCCAGGCCAGAATGTCGAGGATGCTGACAGGGTATCGGATAGCTCCTGCACCACCTGCCACACGAACCCCACGTCTCACCACAATAACTTCTATTTCTTTAGTGCTTTTGCTGGTGAGCTGACCGGTGGCGATACCCTGCTTATGGCCAAACACAGCTGCCAGGATTGTCACGGTGGTGGACAGTATCACCATGGTGTGGGCCCAATGCCCTATCCAAATCCTGATCTGTCACGCTGTATTTCGTGTCACGAGGATGAAGTCGGCAAGTACCTGACTGCTGCCCATAACTACAAAGGGCCAGAAGACCTCACTATGAAGACTACTGGGCGCACCAGTGCCAGTTGTCGTGCTTGCCATACCAGCGAAGGCTTTGCCGAAGAAAGTCTTGGTCTGGTAGTAAGCTCACTTCCAGGTGACGTGCACTCTGTTGGCTGCGCGACTTGCCACAACCCCATCAAGAGTGAGGTTCGTGAGTTTACTGATGCTGATGGACTGGCTTACTGGAATAATACCATGCAGCCTGCAAGTGCATGTGTTTACTGCCACACTGACTTGAGTGTTCGCGAACGACACATGCAAAACAACCCTATTTCAAACGAGATAGCTGAGCGGTTTTACAGTAGCCGTCACGCCAATCAGGGTGCTCGTGCCGGTGACTGTAGCGCATGTCACAGTCACCAGGGTGGTGTTGCACTGCTTGCCATGGATCGCTTTACCAGCGATGCTGACCTGAAGGCTGCGTACAATGAAGACACCTTCCCTGAGATTTTTGACTTAGGTGTTGGTTCTTCTACACTTGAAGGCGTTCAGAAAAAGACCTGCGCAACCTGCCACGATCCACATAGTACCGGCCTGCGTGGTATGGGTGACATTCTTGCTTCTTCAGCTAATGTTGCCAACTTCCCTGCAGCTGCAGGAAGTGAAGTTGATGGTGAGGACCGCATGGTATATTCCGCAGAGTTCAATCTCTGTGCTGCCTGCCACATGGTGAATCTGGATGCAACCTGGAACGCTTCTGCTGGCTACAGCAGCAGAGGGATGATTGAGTATGAGCTGAGTCAGGACTACACTGTAGCTGGTCTTATGAAAGAAGATGGCTCTACCCTTGAATTCAACAAAAACTTCTATCACGACTGGACCAGTGGTTACGGACGCATGTTCACTGACACTCACTTTGCTGGCTGGGTTCCAAAGAGCAGCGCAGAGGCGAACGATGTGCCCTATGTTGCCGGCAGCGAAGATGAAGATGGCAATGTCTACATTACCGGTTACAATATTAACCCTGGCGATCGCAACGCCTGTACCATCTGTCACGACCCCCACGCTGCCAGCAAAATGTTGGCTCAGGGCGGTTCGACTACAGTCGACAATCCCACTTGGACAGACTACAGTGACAATACTCGCAACAATGTCGTGGCCTATGCCCAGGGCATGGGTAAAACACACCTGAATTACATTGCTGATGCATTTTCCCGTAATCAGTCCAGCGCCAGCTGTACTCCCTGTCACACTGGGCGTGACTTCACCAGAATGACCTACGGGGCTACTGTAGAGGCTCTTGGTGAACCCCGCTGGAACACTTTGGGCTGCATGACCTGTCACGACCTGACACCAGCCGGTACTAATTCCACTGATAATGCACCGAACCTGGTGACAGTGCGTACCATGCCTGCTGAATTTGCCTTCACGTTCAACAGTGGTGTGGATCTCGCCGATACCAGCGCCGCAGTTGTTGTTGATGGCAACAACGGTGTCTGCTTCGAGTGTCACAAAGGTCGCTCAGGTGCTGGAGATGCATGGGAGACCTCCAAGCGGGTTTACGATGTGAACTATCTGCACTACAGCCCAAGTTTTGCCACTACCGTTGGTGCGGAGTCCGGCATGTACGTTCTGTACAAGGATGCCACTGAGTATACCCGTGGAGCCTCAGGCCGTGCGAACCACACCAATGACTGTACGTACTGCCACGACATTCACACTCCGTTTAACGGTGACAGTAAGGGTACCTTCGAGCCAAGGGAAGGTGGCCTGCAGACCAACCTTTGCAATAGCTGCCATTACGTCGATGATGAAACCCAAAATAACTACTGGAGAAGCTTCAACGTACTGCGTGCTCGTACGAAGGTCTTTGGCGACACGCTCTTTGCAGCTATTCTGGCTGAATCACCGGGCGAGGATGCTGCTACTCTGAAGAGCCGTATTACGGCGCGTACGGCAGGCTCTGAGATGCAATCAGCACAACTTGCCAAAGCAGCAGCAGCCTGGAAAAACGTCATGTATGACGACAAAGCCGGCTGGGCTCACAACAGCATGTTTGCCCGTCAGCTGATGTTTGACGCCCTTGAGGATCTGGGCGACCAGTATCTGTGTGCGCTGCTTGATGAAGCAGTTGACAAGGGCATTCCTGTCAAGGCGACTGATAAGCCTATTGTTGATCACCAGGGAAGTGATAACGGTACACTCCTCTATGGCCTTGGAGATGACCGCATTGCCACACTGGATGCGCTTGTTTGCCCGTAAAGGTTGATTGATTTTCCGGGGGGAGTTCCTCCCCCCGGTTTTTTCTTTCACTGGGTTTTCCGGGGAGTGCAGAGTGCATCTGCATTGCCCGGAATATCCAAAACCAAAAATCGCAAGGAGAATAACATGAATCTCACCCTGCGTTTTATCGTCGCCGCTTCCATTATCGTTACCGCCTTTGCCGCCACGGTCATGGCTTTGACTACCTATGTGGGGTATTGAGCAGCTCGTCAGTGAGTAGTCCGTAGCAAGTAGTGGGTAGTAGATGGAAAGTAGAAAGTAGTGGGTAGAGAATGAATGAGGGCGTAGTTGCTTTATTTCCTAACTCTTATGACTCCACTTCCATGGTTTTCATCTGCGTAAATCTGTGCAATCTGCGGAGAAGGTTTTGTTTCCAGATTTCGCTGATTTTCGCAGAAAACCGAAGCGTTTTTGCCACAGGCAAAGGCAGGACAGGAGCAGCAGACAGAGGCAAAAAAAGCGTAACTCTTCACACGGTAAACCGTTTCGTCTTTGTCTGCCTTTCCCGTCGGCTGTTCCGTCAAGCGCAGCGGGTGGCAAAAAATCTTAGCTCACAAAAAGTAGGGAATTTTTAACCGCGAATGGACGCGAATGAATGCAAACCCCAGTTGAAGGATATCTCTCGCGGAGGCGCTGAGAACGCAGGGACAGAAAAACTGAAGCTTTCGCTGCCTTTTCCTTTGCGCACTTGGTGTCCCCAGTGAGCGCAGCGAACGGGCGAGAGGAATTGTTTTTTGGTATCTTTGAGAGCTTTGCCTGAGATTGCCAGTCAGTTTAAATCTAATGCGTACTGATCTTTTCATTTCACCCTGCTTGAGGTATCTTCTCTCTGTGGAGGTGAGTTATGCAAAAAGAGCATTTTGAAATTTTACTTGAAGAGATAAGGGGTCAATTCCAACTGACGGCTGAAGGAATTGCATCCCTTGACCAGAAAATGGAACGCAAATTTACTGAGATGGAAGAGAAGATGGATAACCGCTTTAAACAAGTGGACACCAAAATCCTCGCTCTTAATGACAAGCTTGACACCTTTGATACCAAACTCAGCAAACAGATTCACGAAGTTGATACCAAGCTCAGCAAGCGCATCGACGAAGTTGATACCAAACTCAGCAGAAAAATTGATGGCGTTGCCGCCGACCTCTCCGCTCACCGCGCCGATACGGAAGTTCATCGGGCGCATGGGTAGGGAATAGGGGCTGGAGAACGGGGAATAGGGTATAGAGGGTAGAAAATAGCGGGAAGTATGAATTGAGCGTACGTAGTGGCTTTGTTTCCTGTCCCTATGATCCCAGTTTCATGGTTTTCATCTGCGTAAATCTGTGCAATCTGCGGAGAAGGTTTTGTTTCCAGATTTCGCTGATTTTCGCAGAAAACTGAAGCGTTTTTGCCACAGGCAAAGGCAGGACAGGAGCAGCAGACAGAGGCAAAAAAGTAACTCATCACGCGGTAAACCGTTTCTTTTTTGTCTGCCTTTCCCGTCGGCTGTTCCGTCAAGCGCAGCGGGTGGCAAAAAATCTTAGCTCACAAAAAGTAGGGAATTTTTAACCGCGAATGGACGCGAATGAATGCAAACCCCAGTTGAAGGATATCCCTCGCGGAGGCGATGAGAACGCAGGGACAGAAAAACTGAAGCTTTCGCTGCCTTTTCCTTTGCGCACTTGGTGTCCCCAGTGAGCGCAGCGAGCGGGCGAGAGGAATTGCCTTTTCTGGTGTCTTTGAGGGCTTTGTGTGAGAGTTTTGTTCCTGTGAAGAAGCTGGGAGTCAGGTTTTGCTTGATGCGAGCCCTGTCTTCTGTTTTCTTCAGGGAGATTACCGATAAGGAGAGTTGAGTATGAGAAATCTGATTTTGTCGTTACTGGTGGTTCTGATGGCGGTGGCTTCTGTTGCTGCCATGAACTGTAGCACTTGCCACAAGGGTGAGCTGGCTGGTGCAGCTATGGGGAATGTCCATGGCGTTCAGGTGCAGGGTCTGCAGGATATGCAAAACCCCATGCACGGTGCGCTGCGTGCCTGCACCAGCTGCCATGCGACGGATAACCTGGCCGCGGCTGCTTCAGCTGGCGAGAGTCTGCTGGGGGGAAGCCTGGAGGCTCTGGGAACGGCTCCTGCCTGTGTTGGCTGCCATAATCAAGGTGGAATCCCCGGCCCCTACTGGACCAATTGGGACATGAAGCGGGTTCAGGGGCACACGTTCACTATTCCAAAGTAAATGTATTATGCCTGTTCTCCCCCGCTGTGTTTTCTCCATTGCATGGCGGGGGAGTTTTGCTCTGATATGTGGACTCAACTGATGAAACAGACTCTTTTGACCTTGTGGCAGTGCTTTCTGGTTGCGGCGTTAGCCCTTGGTTTGGTGTACATGAAAATCCATATGTGAGAGTGACAGCGGGATATGCTGTATGCATTTGCATGCAAGTGCGTACAGGATGTTCTGGCGAAACGCAGATTCTGATGGCAGGCGGACAGAAAACAGATCGCCGCACTGTTACTCGGGGTCTGCGTTTTGTTGTTATACTGTTTTTCTGTTTGCGCTTGGGCGTAAGGCTAAGGTAAGGCAGGAGGGAAAGGGAGATGAAGTGAAGCCACGAAAGGTGCGCAAAAGCGCTGTGCATAAGCGTAAGAATATTCCAGTCCAGGCGGCAAAGAAGAGTGAATGGAGTAGGTGGCGTTGGGATCTGATGGCGCTTGGTGTTCTCTGTACTGTAGGAGCAATGCTTTATGGGCATACGCTCCAGGTGCCGTGGTATCTGGACGATTTAGTGAACATTGTCGAAAATCCCGCTATCCGATCTTTGCCGGAAGCTTTAACAAATGTTTTTCATGGTGCGCGTGGGTTTGCCGAGTTGACGTTTGCGCTGAATTACGCTTTTGGCTCTACGCAGGTCACCGGGTATCATCTGGTAAATATCACTATTCACCTGCTTACCGCCTGCCTGGTTTTTGGTATTTTGAAGCGGGTCTTTCGTCAGCTTCCTCTTTTTGTCTTTGGTGGTGCTTTGATTTTTCTGGCACATCCTCTGCAAACGCAGGCTGTAACCTATATTGTTCAGCGTATGTCGTGTCTTGCGGGACTTTTTTTCTTTCTGGCGGTGTATCTTTTTCTGCTTTTCCGGGAATCGAAAGAAGGGGCACGTAATCGATGGGTGCTCTATGTCATGGCATTGCTCAGTGGTGCCCTGGCGGTGCTTACCAAGCAGAATACGGCGGTGCTTCCACTGGCCCTGATTTTGCTGGATCGCTTTTTTATACAGGAGCGTCATCCTGTGTCGTGGCGTCGGTTACTGTTCCTGGTTGCGCCTTTCGCATTGGTTCCCCTGTGGCTGGGGGTGAAAATGCTTCTGGTGCCACTGGTGGCAGGGGAGGGTATTGATGGTGTGGGGGGGATGCCCGATCTATCGCACTTGCAAAATAACTCTCCTCTGACGTATCTGGTTACACAGTTTTCCGTGATTTTTCTGTATATTCGACTGCTCTTCCTTCCCTATGGTCAGGCCCTTGAGTATGATGTCGCCATAGTGCAGTCCATATTCACATTGCACAATGGCTTGGGATTGCTGGGTATTCTTGCTTTGCTGGTTGCTGCTGTTTTGTTGCGTCGTCGCGAACCCCTCATCTGCGTTGGTATCCTCTGGTTTTTTCTGGGGCTGGTGGTTGAGTCCAGCATTATTCCTCTTGATCCGGTCTTTGAGCATCGTCTGTATATTTCCATGTTTGGCTTTGTCCTGGTGGTTATGGCTGCAATACAGCGCATTCCCAGGAGCTATGCTGTGGCGGTGTTATTGACTCTGGTGACGGTACTGTCGGTTCTGACGTGGCAGCGTAACAGTCTTTGGAATGATCCTGTTGCATTTTATGAAGATAACCTGCAGCGTGCACCGAGCAATGAGAGGATATATGTTGATCTGGGAAATCTCTATATGGCAGAGGGCAGAGTGGGCGAGGCTCGTTTACTGTATGAACGTGCACTGGAAATCAATCCTCGCTATGTGCCAATTCACATTAATTTGTCGCGTGCTTACGCTGCTGAGCTTCAATATAAGATGGGCATCGATATACTCCTTGAGGGTATCAGGCTGAATCCCTGGCATTACCGGCTGTATAACAATATTGGCACCCTTTACAACGCCCAGGGGAATTTCCACGAGGCAAACAGTTTCTTGCGCAAAGGGGTTGCTTTGGAGCCAAATGACCCCACTATGCTTTTTAACCTTGCTTTGTCCCATGATCGGCTGGGCCAGCTTGATGAGGCGGTTAGACACTACCGGCGCTCTGTTTCCCTTGCTCCCGATCCAATGGTTTATTTCAATCTGGGGCTGGTGCTGCATCGCAAAGGAGAGTTGCGAGAAGCCTTGCAGGCGTTCATGTCGGCTTCACGGTTAAATCCGGCTCATGCTGGATCGCTTTACAACGGGGCTTTGATATATCTTGAGCTGGGTGATGTGCAGGGTGCGTATACTCTCCAGCAGCGTTTGCAACGCCTTGATCCAGCCCTTGCCCAGAGTCTGCTGGGGCGCCTGCCCTCCACAGGTCGGCAATAAAGATACCTCATAACACAATGTGCAGAAAGGTAGAGCCTTTTTTATGGCATCTTCACCACTGATAAACCAGCCGTGGCTCAAATATCTTCCTTTGTGTATTCGCAGAAGGGTAGAAGGTCAGGTCTATTTGCAGAATGTTGTGGGCAACACGGCCTGGCAGTTTGGTGATCAGATTCTGCGTATGGGTGTTGGCCTGCTTGTCGGTATCTGGCTGGCTCGTTATCTTGGACCGGAGCAGTTTGGCCTGTTCAGCTATGCTCTTGCCTTTACTGCGTTGTTTACGGCCATCGCGGGGCTTGGTATGGATGATATTGTGGTGCGTGATGTGGTGCGCGCACCTGAAAAGAGATATGAAATCCTGGGTACGGCTTTTGGTCTGAGGATGGTGAGTGGGGCGATCAGTTTTATGGTGGCGATGGTGGTTATTGTGTTGCTGCGCCCGGAGGATAC
The DNA here is from genome assembly GCF_000177635.2 of Desulfurispirillum indicum S5. Classification (NCBI taxonomy): domain Bacteria; kingdom Pseudomonadati; phylum Chrysiogenota; class Chrysiogenia; order Chrysiogenales; family Chrysiogenaceae; genus Desulfurispirillum; species Desulfurispirillum indicum. The sequence goes on along the minus strand of NC_014836.1, from coordinate 2,741,146 downwards.
GCTCAGCCACTGGCTGGTGGGTATTGTGGCGGCTGGTTCGTTGTTCCATGGTTTTTTTATTATTGAGTTCTGGTTTCACTCACAGGTTCAGGCAAAATATATGGTAATGGCCAAAGGCAGCGCGTTTTTTCTCTGTGCACTGGTCAAGGTCGGCATGATTCTTATGGAATTACCTCTGATTGCTTTTGCATGGGTTACGCTGCTGGAAGTGATCCTGGGGGCGTTTGGTCTGATAGCAGTATATCTTTCGAAGGCCGAGCGCTTGTCACTCTGGCGTTGGCGCTATCAGGCTGCTGCAAAGATGCTGCGGGACAGTTGGCCTTTGATGTTGTCGGCTGTGGTAATCATGATCTATTTGCGCATTGATCAGATTTTACTTGGGGAGCTGGCTGGTAATGAGGCTGTCGGAATTTACTCGGTGGCGGTACGCTTATCGGAGGTCTGGTATTTTATTCCGGCGGCGATTTACTGGTCGGTGTACCCGGCAATTGTGGAGGCAAAGGGAATCAGCGAGGAGCTTTTTTATGAGAGATTGCAAAAGCTCTACCGTTTGATGGTGTTTTCTTCCTATGCGCTTGCGCTTCCGGTGGTGTTTGTGGCGCAATGGCTGGTGCCATTTTTATTTGGAGAAGCCTATGGACAGGCTGGTGTGATGCTTGGGGTATTGATCTGGTCAAATGTTTTTGTCAGCCTGGAGATGGCGCGCAGCTCATTTCTGACGGTGATGAACTGGACACGAATGTATTTGGTGACGGTGGTATTAGGCTGCCTGTTGAATATTGCATTGAATCTGTGGCTGATTCCAATTTATGGGGGAATAGGAGCCGCGGTTGCGTCCCTGGTGGCTTACTGGTTTGCGGCCCATGGTTCCTGCTTCTTGTTTCGACAGTTGCGTCCGACGGGGCGAATGCTCAGCAGTGCACTGGTGAATCCTCGTTTCTGGTAGCTGTTGGCAACTCAAATCTCGCGGGGAATCATGGAGTGTAGGAAATGTGTTTTGTATTAACCAGGCTTCTGGGCCGCCATCTGCGGTGTTGTCCGCTGCCGCTCGTTGCTGCAACGTACGGGAAGTACGCTTCGCGCCTGGCTCTGTGGGCGCCTTGCACCTGATGGTTTTTCACTTGCCTGCATGATTTGAGGTATTTCAGCAAGCTGTTAAATCCCAATTGTCAGTTCGGATACCAGTGAAATTGTGAAGCCGGGAGTTTCCGGTTCAGTGAAGTACTTGTAAAGGTTTAAAGAAGCTTATGAAAAAGGATGTACTCTGCCCCGCTGTTGAAAAAATTCCACCTGACATGTCGATGGCGGGGTTTGGCGAAGAACTGGCAACGGCGTTGCGTTTACGGCATGGCTCAACGGCTCTTGCTGATACTGCCCAGTCGCGCCTGGCGCTCAGTGTTGCCGAGACGCTTTTTATCGATCCAACTTTGCCCAGCGAAGATATTGCAAAGCTGTTTGGTTTGGGCTGCCAGGAGTTGATTGAAATTTACGCTGTTATCAGGGAATCACGGTCGATTCAAGATGCTCTGACCTTTGACTCCCCCCTGCGCCGTCGTGTCAGCTTTTTACGGCGTGAGCTCCTTCCTGACAACCGCACCATGCTGGGCACTTTGTTTGCTGGTGATGTCTGCTTGCCCTGTCATGTGGAATTCCATCCTGCCCTGGTATGTAATCTGCGTTGCAAGGCATGCCCGAATTGTCGTCCCGATGAAAGTGGGACATGGCACTTCATAGGCTATAAACAGTCAGGCGAGGCGTTGACCAGTGAACGCTTGCACTTGCTGCAGCAGCTTTTTGTGGATATGGGGGTGAGGAGTTTCAGTTTTGGTGGCGGTGGTGAGCCTTCCTTGTCCGGGTTAACGGTACCTGCCATGGAACATCTGCGCAGTATTGCTCCCGATGCAGAAATCTCCCTGTATACCAATGGTATCTTTCCGGCAGAGTGGGGAGCGAAGGAGCATCGTGTGCTGGCCGAAAATCTGAATAAAGTGCGTTTCAGCATTGATGCGGCGACGGCGGCGGAGTGGTCGCAGTACAAAGGGCGCAATGCTGGGCTTTTTGAGTCTCTGTGGCAGAATATAGCCCAGGTAGTCAGTGCCAAGCAGCGAACAGGCAGTGCGGTGCGAATTGGAGCAAGTTGCCTGGTGTCGCGCTTCGTCTCCAATGTGGAAGGGTTTTTGCTGCGAGCCCGTGAAACTGGCCTGGATTTTTGCGATATCAAGGAGATTGAAACCTGCTATGGCGACAAACCCGTGTATCAGGCTGAGCAAAGCTATCGTGAATCCCTGGGGGGGTTGCTTGAAAAGGTGCAGCAGGGAGTTTTTCGCCCTCTGGATGTGGTTATCGATGATAATCTCCTGCAAAAGCCGGAGCAACGGGAGGTTGCTCCGGCTCGGGTACCGCGCTGCTGGGTTTCCATCCGAGGAAGAATGTTGACTGTTGGCCCCTACGGCGAACTGTATCCGTGCTCCGATGCTGCGAATCCAGGTTCTCAGTATCGGCGGGCTCGTCAGGATATTCTCGGGCAGCTGTCTGAATTTGGTTCGCTTGTCTCCTTGGGTGCCCAGTTTCAGCACCTGTGGGGTGAAAGTCTGTCTCAGCGTAGGGCTCTTTCCAAGAATACCTGTGCCTATTGTGTGCCGTCGCATAACAATTACAATCTTGCCCTTGAAAAACTGTATCAGGATTGGAAGTTCGGTATTATGCCTGAGCAGCAGCCCTATTGCGCTGAGCAGGATCACTATCAGAAGTCAAGGGGAATGGTCCGCTGACAGACAGGTTGAGAGATGAGGCCATAGTGCCGGGTGAGCTCAATATGAAAGGAGCTGGCAATGATCCCTGTCAATGAGCCTTTGTTGGATGGAAATGAGCGTCGCTATGTCACTGAGTGTATTGACAGTGGCTGGATTTCATCGGAAGGGCCGTTTGTTGAGCGTTTTGAGCGCGAATTGGCTGGCCGGGTGGAGCGTCGGCATGGTATCGCGGTGTGCAATGGTACGGCTGCCCTGGAGCTTGCCATTGCTGGTCTTGGCCTGCAGCCGGGAGATGAGGTGCTTATGCCGACGTTCACGATCATCTCCTGTGCGGCGGCGGTTATTCGCCGTGGTTGTGTTCCGGTGCTTGTGGATAGCGATTCTAAAACCTGGAACATGGATGTGAACCAGCTTGAGGGTCGTATTACACCAAAAACCCGGGCAGTCATGGTAGTGCATATCTATGGTTTGCCGGTAGATATGGATGCTATTGCCAGGGTTGCTCGCAAGCATGGCCTTCTTGTTATTGAAGATGCATCCCAGATGCTTGGTCAGACTTTCCGGGGACAGCCTTGCGGGAGTTTCGGTGATATCAGCACGTTCAGTTTTTATCCCAATAAGCATATCACCACCGGCGAGGGTGGGATGGTGTTGACGAACGATGAAGGATTGGCTGCGCGTTGCCGCTCTTTACGCAATCTCTGTTTTAGTTCCAGGCGCTTTATCCATGAGGAGCTTGGCTATAACTTCCGTATGAGTAATCTACAGGCTGCCCTGGGGGTGGCTCAGCTGGAACGCCTCGATGAATTTGTCGCTCGCAAGCGTCAGATGGGCAATTTGTATAGTCGATTACTGTCGGATCTTGACTGCCTTGAGATGATGCCGCTGTCAACGAACTATGCCGAGAATATCTTCTGGGTCTTTGGCGCGGTTCTGCATGATTCTGTGCCTTTTGAAGCATCGGAGGCTATGGCGCGCCTGGGGAGTCGGCAGATTGCCACTCGCCCTTTCTTCTGGCCCATGCATGAGCAGCCGGTATTCAGAAATATGGGGCTGTTCGGCGGGGAGCGCTACCCGGTTGCCGAGCGTCTTGCCCGGCGCGGTTTTTACATTCCCAGTGGTATGGCTTTACAGAAAGCGCAGATGGAGATGGTGGTTACTGCAGTCAAAGAGCTTTTTTCCGCTGACAATTACCAGCCAACGAGGGCGATATGAATGTTTTTGGTGCATATTCACGGTATTACAATCTCTTCTATCGCGACAAGGATTATGCTGCAGAAGCTGCTTATGTTGATGGTTTGATTCAGAGATATCGTCCCGGAGCGGCGAGCGTACTGGATCTTGGCTGTGGCACTGGCCGGCATGCGATGTTGCTGGCCAAGTCAGGTTATTTGGTGGCTGGGGTTGACAGGTCCCAGGAAATGCTGACGGTTGCAGAAAAGGAGAGAGCACTTGGGGATTGCGTAGATCGTGTCTCGCTCTATTGTGGTGATATCAGAACTATCCGGCTTGAGCAAACCTTTGATGCAGTGGTTTCCCTGTTTCATGTGATGAGTTACCAGACCTCCAATGCGGACTTAAAAGCAGCTTTTATGACGGCCCGGTCTCACCTGGCACCGGGAGGACTTTTTCTTTTTGACTGCTGGTATGGCCCGGCTGTGCTCACGGATCGACCTGAGGTGCGAGTAAAGCGAGTCGAAGATAACGAAATTGCGGTCACGCGCGTTGTTGAACCGGTCATGTTTGCCACTACCAACCTGGTCGAAACCCACTATCAGGTATTTGTGCGCGACAAAGGCAGTAATGCGGTGGAAGAGTTGCAGGAAACTCACCGTATGCGTTATCTGTTTCAGCCAGAAGTGGAAATGTTCTTGCAAGAGGCAGGCATGACGCTTGTTGAATCTGCAGAATGGATGACAGCACGACAGCCAGGATTTGATACCTGGGGAGTTTGCTTTGTGGCCCGGCAGATCGACCGAGATGTCCGTCAGGTGGTTTCATGAGAAAAGTTGGACTGTATCTGGAGGCGGAGCCGCATTTCGGCGGAACTTTTCAGTATAATCAGACGATGCTTGATGCGCTTGCTTCTTTACCATGTGAACAGTTTTCGGTGGTAGTTGGCTACACTTCTGATCGCTGGTTGCCCTACCTGCACAACAGAGATATGCAGGTGCTCAGGATTGAGCGTGGAACGGTCGCCCGCGCTCTCGGGCTGTTCTGGACAGTTGCCGGTTTGCCTATGGGATTATGGCGCAGGCTGACTCCTCTGTTTCACCCGATTGCCAGGGCATTGTTACGGGAAAAGTGTGATCTGTGGATCTTCCCGTCTTATGATCTGCGCAGCTATCAGTATCCGGTGCCCTCACTGGTCAGTATTCACGATCTGATGTATCGCTATGAAAAGCGCTTTCCAGAGTCTTCCTCGGGATGGGCCTCCTGGAATCGTGAGCGGATCAACTCTTGTAACAGTCGGTGGTCAAAAGGGATACTCGTTGACTCCCAGCTGGGCCGCGAGCAAATGATGCAGTCCTATGGCACCCCTGCCCAACGGGTTCATGCCCTGCCTTTTATTGCCCCTCGTTATATGCATTCCACTGTGGTGCGTGATGATTTTGACTCGACGTATCCTTCTTTACCGAAAAAATTCCTTTTTTATCCAGCGCAATTCTGGTGGCATAAAAACCATAAACACCTGATAGAGGCAGTTGCCGAGCTTAAAAAGCAGTTACCGGATCTGAAACTGGTGCTTTCAGGGGGGCGGCAGAATGCTTACGAGGCGGTTGTCAGACAGGTGCAGGGGCTGGGTTTGGGCGATGATGTGATTTTCCTCGGCTATGTCCCCGATGAAGATATGCCGGAGCTCTATCGCCGGGCGCGTGCACTGGTGATGCCTACGTATTACGGGCCAACCAACATTCCTCCACTGGAGGCTTTCGCGGTGGGGTGCCCGGTGGCTATATCGGGAATTTACGCGATGCCGGAGCAGGCTGGTGGTGCTGCCTTGCACTTTCACCCCGACTCCAGCGAAGAGATTGCCTGTTGCATAAGGCGCCTGTGGACTGATGATGCTCTGTGCGCTGAATTGTCGGAAAAAGGGAGGCAGCGGGCTGCGCAGTGGGGGCAGGAGCAATTTAATGCCCGCTTGCGGGCAATTGTGGAGGCGGTTCTGCATGACGAGAACGGTTGATATTCTCCTGGCTACGTACAATGGCGCTGAGCATCTGCCAGAGCTGTTAGGGAGTATTTTAAAACAAAGTTTCGCAGATTGGCGTTTGATTGTCCGTGATGACGGCTCAACTGACGCGACCCTGGGGATTCTCGAAGCGTTTTCACGGGAGCATGGGAATCGGATGGTGTTACTACCGCGACAGAGCCGTAATCTCGGCCCCTGTGGAAATTTTGCGGTGCTGATGGAATACAGCAGTGCCGACTACGTTATGTTCTGTGACCAGGATGATGTCTGGTTACCGGAGAAAATTACCTGTTCGCTGGAGAAAATGCAGGAGCTGGAAGCGGTGTGCGGGGAAGAGAAACCGCTGCTGGTTCATACGGATATGGTAATTGTAGATCGTGGATTACAGGAGCTTGCGGCATCGGGGCATCGCTATCAGCGGATTGATCCTCTGCACGGGGCGCGGTTGCCTCGCCTGCTGGTGCAGAATGTAGTGACAGGTTGCACGGCAATGATGAATCGCAGGTTGTGCAAAATGGCTTTGCCAATTGCTGATGCGGCACTTATGCACGATCACTGGGTGGGCCTGGTGGCTTCCTGCTTCGGCGGAATTGCTTATGTGCCAAAGCCGATGCTTTTATATCGTCAGCATGGTGGGAACCAGGTTGGTGCCAGCAGCGGGAGTGCTTTATACCTGCTGCGACAGGTATGTTCGCTGGCGCGCGTTCGTGAGGTGCTCTCTCGTAATCGAAAGCAGGCCAAAGCTTTTTACGAACGCTTTCAGGTGTTGTTGCCGGAACCCGACCGGGCTATGCTGGAGGCTTTTATTACCATGGAGCAACAGGGTATGCTGAAAAGGCGGATACATATTTTCCATTATGGTTTTCGATACAGTGGAATGATTCGGAATATTGGCTGGCTGGTCTTATGCTGATCCGTGGGGCTCCTGATACCGGTGGAAGTGTGAGAGTCTCGGTTGTTATTGTGAACTGGAATGGTCGCCATCACCTGGAGGCCTGCCTGGGGAGTCTGTTTCAGCAGACTATGGCGGGCTATGAGGTAATCCTGGTAGATAATGGCTCGCATGATGGTTCTGCAGCATATGTTGCTGCCAGTTTTCCCCAGGTGAGGCTGGTGAACCTCGCTGAGAATATGGGCTTTGCGACCGGCAATAATCGCGGTATTGAGCAAGCGTGTGGCGAATATATTGTCACGTTGAACAATGATACCCGGGTTGCGCCTGACTGGCTGGAGACACTGGTAGATGTGGCCGATCGCTATCCGCAGGCGGGTATGGTGGGCTGTCGTATCTGTGGCTTTGATGATTCGGACGTGATTGATTCACTGGGCTTGAAGATCTGTTCTGACGGCATGTCCAGAGGGAGCTTCCGCAATCGGCGCTGGTCGTCACTTCGGCTGGAGGAGGTTGAGGAAATTTTGCTTCCCAGTGCCTGTGCAGCCCTATACAAAAGGGCGATGCTGGATGAGACGGGTTATTTTGATGATGACTTTTTTGCCTATGCAGAGGATACCGACCTGGGTTTACGTGGTCGTCTGGCAGGTTGGGATGCTGTGTTGGCGACTGAGGCTGTTGTTTACCATAAATATTCACAGACAGCGGGCCGCCTCTCTTCCTTTAAAGTGCGCCTTGTGGAGCGAAATCACTTTTGGATGGTGTTGAAAACCTTTCCCCTGCGATTTGTTATCGCGTTGCCGGTTACGACGACGGTTCGCTGGTTTGAGCAATGGCGCAGTATTCGCCGAAAGCAGGGTACAGGCGCTGAAGCTTTGCAGCAGGGTTCAGCGTGGCCAATGATTCTGGCGACACTGCAGGGAGCCGGCGAGGCTTTAGCGGGAAGTCCGGGAATGCTGAGGAAAAGGCGATATATCATGCGGAGGCGTAAAGTGACATCACAGGCTCTGTCTGCATTGTTGCAGCGCTATCACCTGAGCTTCCGTGAGTTGCTGGATCAGGTGACGCCGACGGGGGGGGATTGATGGTTTTCGACCGTATACAATTGGTGGCTATTGCCTTCAGCCTGTTTATTTTTTTCTTTATCTTCAGTCTCGTTAAGAACAGGCGCATGAAGGAGGAATATTCACTCCTCTGGTTCGTCATGAGTATTTTTCTACTCTATCTTTCCCTTGATCGTTTTGCAATTGACAGGCTTGGCGCTCTGTTCGGGATTGCTTATCCTCCAAGTGTTCTTATTCTCATGACAACAGGGTTTACTTTTTTGCTGCTGATTCACCTGACGGTGGTGATTACCCGGATTTCAGAGCAGAATAAGGAAATGATACAAGCTTTGGCACTGCACGTGGCTGGTCGCCATGAGCCGCAGGCAGATACTCTGATTATTGTCCCCGCATTGAATGAGGAAAACAGTATTGCCGGAGTTCTTCGCGATCTTCAGCAGGAAAGCCTTCATGTCGATATTGTGGTTATCAATGACGGCTCCCTTGATGATACTTCACGCATTGCCAGGGAAACTGGCTGTGCTGTGGTGATTGATCTGCAGAAGAATCTTGGTATTGGCGGGGCGGTGCAGACTGGGTTTAAGTTTGCCCAACACCATAATTACCGCTATGCGGTACAGTTTGATGGGGATGGACAGCATGTGGCTCAGGAGATCCCTGCGCTGCTCAAAGCACTCCACCAGGGGAGCGATATGGTGATTGGCTCGCGTTTTCTGGCTCCCCATGATGGTTACCGTTCAACTTTTCTGCGTCGCATTGGCATTCGTTTTTTTCAGCGGGTCAACTCCTTACTGATAGGTCAGAAGATAATGGATAACACTTCTGGGTTCAGAGCTTACAGCCGCGAGGCGATTCGCTTTCTTGCGAGCTACTATCCAGAGGATTATCCCGAGCCGGAAGCCGTGATCCTCATGGGAAAAAACGGGTTTACCATAAGCGAAGTTGAGGTGCAGATGCGCGAGCGCCAAGGGGGAATATCTTCAATCAACGGCTTTCAGGGAGGATATTACATGGTGAAGGTTTTGCTGGCCATCGGTATGACTGCTCTGCGCAGGCCGATCTCCTTTCGCGTTGAGCGTGAATAGTTTATCTTCCCGTCGGTGTGGTAAGCTGCATGGGACATTACATGCTGCTACCCTGAACAGGAGCGAGGCAAAATATGGTGAATGTGATTTTATGTGGTGGATCAGGTACCAGGCTGTGGCCTGTCAGCCGGGCTTTGATGCCGAAACAGTTTGTAAAGTTGTTTGGCGAGCGGTCGCTTTTTCAGTTAACCGTGAGTCGCAATGCCGCGCTATGTGACCGACAGTGTATCGTTTCCAATGCGGAACAGTACTTTCTGGCTGTCGATCAGCTTCATGAACTTGATCAGACTTCGGGAAGCTATGTGCTGGAGCCTGTCGGACGGAACACGGCTCCAGCTATTGCATTGGCATGTCTGGCCCTGGCTGCGGATGAGCTGGTTCTGGTTACTCCCTCCGATCACCTTGTCAAGGATCAGCGCCACTATCAGCAGGTTCTTGACAAGGGACAGGAGCTTGCCCGGAATGGCTATCTGGTGACTTTCGGTGTTCAGCCGACCTATGCCGAAACGGGTTTTGGGTATATTGAGTCAGGAGAGGGCTTCACAGTAAAGGCTTTTCACGAGAAGCCTGACCTGGCCACTGCTGAGGAGTATCTGGAAAAAGGAAGCTACTATTGGAATTCCGGGATATTCCTCTTCAAGGCTGGCGTGTTCCTAGACGAGTTGCGCAGCCATTCACCTAAAATCCATGATGCCTGTGTGAAGGCTTTTAAGAATGGAATTCACGGTGAAATCATGCGGATCAGGCATGAGGATATGCTTGATATCCCCGATGACAGCATTGATTGCGCGGTGCTGGAAAAATCTGACCGTGTCAGAATGGTATCCGCTGCTATGGGTTGGAGCGATGTGGGGAATTTTGCGGCGCTGCATGATGAGTTGCCAAAAGATGAGCATGGTAACACCCTTAATGATTGTCACATAAGTGTTGGTTCAAGAAACAATTTTATTTATGGCCGCGAAAGAAAAATAGCCACGATTGATGTTGAGAACCTGATTATTGTCGATACTGGTGACGCTTTGCTGGTATCACGGAAGTCCTCATCTCAGAAAGTGAGTCAGATTGTCGACAGGCTCAGGGCCCAGGGCAATGGGCTGCACAATATCCACCTGACAGGTCACCGTCCCTGGGGGACCTTTACCGTGCTGGAAGAAGCTCGTGGTTACAAAATTAAAAAAATTGAAGTCAAGCCCGGCAAGAGATTGAGTTTACAGAAACATTTCCATCGGAACGAGCACTGGATCGTTGTCTCCGGGACAGCAACCGTTACTGTGGGTGATGAAGTTCGCCTGGTGAGGCCCAATGAATCAACCTACATTAAAATGGGTGAGATCCATCGTCTTTCAAATGAGGGCAGGATTCCGGTGGTGCTTATTGAGGCTCAGGTGGGAGAATATATCGGTGAAGATGACATCGTGCGGCTTGACGATGATTTCGAGCGTACTGTTGCCCCGTCTGAGAGCTCTTGAGTGGCAACACATATACCTCTGCCAAATATTTTTACAGCCCTCCAGCTGACAAGTGGTGAAAGGTTTCAACGATGAAGGCTATTGTTCTTGCCGGGGGCTCCGGTACACGTATGTATCCTATAACCAAAGGAGTTTCCAAGCAGCTGATCCCGGTTTACGACAAACCGATGATTTACTATCCCCTTTCGGTGCTGATGCTTTCCGGGCTCCGTGAAGTTCTTATTATTACAACGCCCCAGGATCAGGCCACTTTTCAGAATGTGCTCGGGGATGGAACGGAACTTGGCATGCGCTTCAGCTATGCCGTCCAGCCAAGCCCCGATGGATTGGCTCAGGCATTTCTCATTGGTGAGGAGTTTATCGGAGGCTCCGATGTGTGTCTGGTGCTTGGGGATAATCTTTTTTATGGACATGGTTTATCTGAGGTGCTGCGCAGAAGCGTGAGAATAGTCGAACAGGAGCGCAGATCAGTGATATTTGGCTATCAGGTGAGTAATCCCCAGCGCTATGGAGTGGTGGAGTTTGACCGGAATCTGGACGCCGTAAGCATTGAAGAAAAGCCGGAGTTTCCTAAAAGTCATTATGCTGTTGTAGGTCTTTACTACTACACCAATGATGTGGTGCAGGTTGCCAGGCGGATTCAGCCCTCTGAACGAGGAGAACTTGAGATAACAGCCATCAACGAGTACTACCTGAAGCAGGGTCGCTTGAAGGTTGAGCTTATGGGGCGTGGCTATGCCTGGCTGGACACTGGAACCCATGAGAGTCTTCTTGAGGCGGGAAATTTCATTGAGGTCATTGAAAAGCGGCAGGGCCTGAAGGTAGCGTGTCTTGAGGAGATAGCCTATGAGATGGGCTACATTGACAGACAGCAGTTAGTGCATTTGGCAAAGCCTCTTGAAAAGAACCAGTATGGTCAGTATCTGTTACGGATTGCTGAGCGGGAAAGGTTGAAGGGATGAAGATTACGCCCACACAGATAGCTGACGTCCTGCTGCTTGAACCCAGAGTATTGGAAGATAGTCGCGGGTATTTCATGGAAACATTCCGCCTTGATGCCCTGCATGCGGCTCTTGGCTTTCAGGTAGGATTTGTGCAGGACAATGAGTCGTGTTCGCGCTGTGGAGTACTACGAGGACTGCACTATCAGCTGCCGCCGTTTGCTCAAAGCAAGCTGGTGCGTGTCGTGGCTGGCTGTGTGCTTGATGTCGCTGTCGATATTCGCCGGGAAAGCCCTACCTTTGGAGCCTGCGTGAGCACGGAGCTTTCTGCGGAGAATAAACGTCAGATCTTTATTCCGCGTGGCTTTGCCCACGGTTTTGTGGTGCTCTCTGAAGTCGCAGTTGTCCAGTATAAAGTCGATAATTATTACTCCAGCAAAAGTGATCGCGGAATAGTCTATAATGATCCACATCTTGGCATTGACTGGAGGCTTCCGGCAGATCAGCTGCTTTTGTCTGATAAGGACTCGCATCAGCCATCCCTGAAAGAGGCTGAACTCTTTCCTGCTGAAAATTTGTATGAGTAAGATTCTTGTCACCGGTGGCCATGGTCAGCTTGGTGGGGAACTCAGCGAACGCCTGGGGCCAGCGTGTATCTCTGCGGGTCGGGAGGTCCTTGATGTTACGGCCTATGGTGATGTCGAGCGATTTTGCCGGACTTATCCCATTGCCGGTATTGTGAATTGTGCTGCATATACCGCTGTTGATGCGGCTGAAAGTGAGTGTGAAAACGCTTTTCGGATTAACGAAAAAGGCGCGGCGCATCTTGCTCGCATATCAGGCGACTTGGGGATTCCTTTTATTCATATCTCTACGGATTTTGTATTTGACGGCACCAAGACGGTTCCTTATGTGGAAGGTGACGTGCCAAACCCCTTGGGAGTGTATGGAGCCAGTAAGCTTGCTGGTGAGGAGGCGGTCATGTCGGCAAATGATCGTAGTACTATTGTTCGTACCAGCTGGTTGTACTCATCTCGAGGAAAGAACTTCGTGAAAACCATTCTCCAACACGCTAGCCGCAGCGGGCAGCTGCGGGTGGTCGATGATCAGGTGGGAAGCCCTACTTATGCAGGTGATCTGGCAGATATGCTGGTTCGTATGCTCTCATGTTCTTCAGTGGGGGGCGGGCGGGTATTCCACTTTGCCAACGAAGGTGTCTGCAGTTGGTATGATTTTGCCTGTGCCATAACCGCCATGGCGGGTATCAAGTGTGATATTGAGCCCATTGAAACAAGTGAATACCCACTTCCAGCAAAGCGCCCCCACTATAGTGTTTTGAACAAAAGAAAAATCAAGACGGAATTCGGTGTTACCATCCCCTATTGGCGCAATTCGCTTGAACGTTGTATAAGCAGGTTGAAGGTGGGCTGTGACTGAAGGGTTTCATAATACAGGCGACAGTATAAAGACTTTTCTGGTAACTGGTGGAGCAGGGTTTATTGGCTCAGCGGTGATACGGTACTTGATTCAGCACACGGCTCATCGCGTTGTCAATGTTGACAAACTGACTTATGCGGGGAATCTGGACTCTTTGGTGTCGGTGAGCTTCAGTGACCGGTACTCATTTGAGAAGGCCGACATTGCTGATGCCAAGGCGATAAAGGACATTTTCAGTCGTTATCAACCGGATATCGTGTTGCATCTGGCCGCAGAATCCCATGTTGATCGTTCCATTGATTCTCCCGGCGAGTTTATGCAAACTAACATTATTGGAACCTATGTGCTGCTGGAGCAGGCGAGAGCTTACTGGCAGGCAATGGAGCCGTCACGAAGTGCAGGTTTTCGCTTTCATCATGTGTCTACGGATGAGGTATATGGCGACCTGCCTCACCCGGATGATGACGCTGGTAATGGCGAAACACTTCCTGCCAGCCCCGATTCTCCATCACCCACTCTCCAGACTCGGTTCACGGAATCGACTCCCTATCAGCCCAGCAGTCCGTATTCTGCCAGCAAAGCTGGTTCTGACCATCTCGTCAGAGCATGGCACAGGACTTTTGGCTTGCCTGTGCTGGTGACAAATTGCTCTAATAATTATGGCCCTTGCCAGTTTCCAGAAAAATTGATTCCTCTGATGATTCTGAACGCACTGGCTGGGAGGCCCTTGCCGGTATATGGAAAGGGCAACCAGATTCGCGACTGGTTGTATGTCGAGGATCACGCACGGGCGCTGATTCTGGTGGCGACCACTGGGAAAATTGGCGAAACCTATAACATCGGTGGTAATGAAGAGAAACGCAACATCGATGTTGTGGAGACCATCTGCAGGGTTCTGGATGAGTTGTGCCCCATTAATGATGGAGCACAGAGGGAAAGTCAATGTGATATAAGGCGATATGCGGATCTGATACGCCATGTGCCCGATCGGCCGGGACATGATATGCGCTATGCGATAGATGCTGGAAAAATTCAAAATGAGCTTGGCTGGTGGCCAGAAGAGACGTTTGAATCAGGAATTCGTAAAACCGTATGCTGGTATCTTGAGAACAGAAAGTGGTGGCAGCGTGTCCTTAATGGTCACTATCCTGGACATCCCGCTGGTTGAAGGGTTCCTGAAGAATAACAAAGCCCCCGCTTCCTGGGAAGCGGGGGCTTTTTCTGTGGTGGGTCTGCCTGATGCAGGTTTACACCAGGGAGACGATGTCCTGGGGCAGTTCGTCGAACTGCAGGTAGTTGTACACGTCTGCGGCGTGGGGGGCGACGCGCTGGCGGTAGATGTCCAGGTACTCCTGGGGAGTGGGGATTTTACCGGTCAGGGCGATCACGGCGGCAACTTCGGCGGAGCCGAGGAAGACCTGGGCGCCGTCACCGAGGCGGTTGTCGAAGTTACGGGTGGAGGTGGAGAACACGGTCACCTTGTCGGGGACGCGGGCCTGGTTGCCCATGCACAGGGAGCAGCCTGGCTGCTCGATGCGGGCTCCGATGGCGCTGAACTTGGCGAAGGTGGCTTCGGCCATGAGCTTCTTGTAGTCCATGCGGGTGGGAGGGGTCAGCCAGGTGCGCACTCCGGGGTTGAATTTCTCGCCCTCAAAGATTTTGGCGGCGGCGCGGAAGTGGCCGATGTTGGTCATGCAGGAGCCGATGAAGACGTCGTCCACTTTGGTGCCGGCAACTTCCGAGAGGAGTTTCACGTCGTCGGGGTCGTTGGGGCAGGCCACGATGGGCTCGGTCATTTCGTCCAGGTTGATTTCGATGATTTCGGCGTATTCGGCGTTGGAGTCGGCTTCGATGAGTCTGGGGTTCTTCAGCCACTCTTTGACGTCGGCGATGCGCTTCTCAAGGGTCTTGGCATCCTGGTAGCCGTCTTTGATCATCTGCTCCATGAGGGCGATGTTGGACTTGAGGTAGGCCACAACGCTTGCTTCGGAGAGCTTGATGCAGCCAGCGGCGGCGGAGCGCTCGGCGGCGGCGTCGGTCAGTTCGAAGGCCTGTTCTACGCTCAGCTCAGGCAGGCCTTCCATTTCCAGGATGCGGCCGTTGAAGCAGTTGATCTTGCCGGCTTTGGGTACGGTCAGCAGGCCTTGCTTGATGGCGTAGTAGGGGATGGCGTTGACCACGTCGCGCAGGGTGATGCCTTCGCGCAGTTTGCCTTTGAAGCGCACCAGTACGGACTCGGGCATATCCAGGGGCATGAAGCCCAGGGCACCGGCGAAGGCGATGAGGCCGGAACCGGCGGGGAAGGAGATGCCGATGGGGAAGCGGGTGTGGGAGTCACCGCCGGTTCCCACGGTGTCGGGGATGAGCAGGCGGTTGAGCCAGGAGTGGATAACTCCGTCGGAGGGGCGCAGGGCTACGCCGCCGCGCTCGGCCACGAAGTTTGGCAGGTTCTTGTGCATGGACACGTCAGCTGGCTTGGGGTAAGCGGAGGTGTGGCAGAAGGACTGCATGTACATGTCGGCCTGGAATTTGAGGCAGGCCAGTTCCTTCAGCTCGTCGGCGGTCATCATGCCGGTGGTGTCCTGGGAGCCGACGGTGGTCATTTTGGGTTCGCAGGCGGTTCCGGGCAGTACGCCGGGCAGGCCGCAGGCTTTGCCAACGATTTTCTGAGCCTGGGTATAGCCCTGGCCAGCTTTGGGTTGGGGGTTATCGGGCTGGATGAACAGGTCGCTTTCGCCCTGGCCCAGCAGCTTGCGGGCACTGTTGGTGAGGGAGCGGCCAATGATCAGGGGTACGCGGCCACCGGCGCGGTATTCGTCTTTCAGGGTGCCGGGGTTGACCTTGAAGGTGCTCAGGGTTTCGCCGGCTTCGTTCTTGATGGTGCCTTCAACGGTATTGATGGTAACCACATCACCCATTTTCAGTTTGGAAACGTCGCAGCGCAGGGGCAGGGCGCCGGAATCCTGGGCGGTGTTGAAGAAGATAGGCGCGATGGCGTTGCCGATGATAACGCCGCCGCGGCGCTTGTTGGGGACGAAGGGGATGTCTTCGCCGATGTGCCACAGCAGGGAGTTACAGGCGGATTTACGGGAAGAGCCGGTGCCCACGACGTCGCCCACGAAGGCCACGCTGAAGCCTTCAGCGCGCATCTTGGCGATTTGCTCCAGGCCGCCGGGGAAGCGCTTGTTCCCCATGCACAGGGCGTGCAGGGGGATGTCGGGGCGGCTCCAGGCTTCGGAAGCGGGGGAGAAATCGTCGGTGTTGATTTCGCCGTCCACGCGGAAGATTTTCACTTTGATTTCGGCGGGGAAGTCAGGTTTGCGGGTGAACCACTCGGCGTTGGCCCAGGACTCCATCACGCTCTTGGCAGCGGGGTTGGAGGCGGCCAGCTTGTTGATGCTTTCCAGCTTGTCAAAGATAAGCACGAGGCCTTTGAGGGCTTCGGCGGCTTCATTGGCCAGGCTGCTGTCCTGGAGCAGGTCAACCAGGTACTGGAGGTTATAGCCACCCAGCATGGTGCCCAGCATTTTCACGGCGTCCTGTTTGGATATGACGGGAGAGCTGGCCTGTCCTTTGGCGATTTTGGCCAGGAAATCGGCTTTTACTTCGGCAGCAGGGTCAACACCGGGGGAAACGCGATCGCGCAGGAGCGCCAGCAGGAATTCTTCTTTGCCCGCAGGCGGGTTCTGCAGCATTTCACAGACACTGGCGGTCTGCTCGGGAGTCAGCGGTTTGGGAGGAATGCCCTGGGCACTGCGTTCCTTTTCGTGTTGGAGGTAGGCTTCAATCATTGACAATCTCCTGTGAAGGTTTTACGTGAATCTTGAAAATAAAATACGATTTCATTTTAGCAGAACATTGTATACAATTGAAAGTGGTTTTTTGGGTGCTGTTTTGGTGAAAATATGCACATTCAGGGGCGTTACTGCTCACGGTTTGTGGCGCCCCGAGAGCGCAGCGAAGGGGGAAGAGGCCGACGCAGATGAACGAGAACAGGCGAGCGGAAGGGTCTTTTCGCCCGTTTGTCCCCTTTGCAGGCTGCTGAAAAACCCCCATCTGCGGTGTTACCCGCTGTCGCTCGTCGCTGCAACGTACAGGGAGTACGCTTCACTCCTTGCTTTGCGGGCGCCTTGCACCTGTGGTTTTTTCAATTGCCTGCTTGTTGTGAGGTATTTCAGCAAGCTGTTTGAGGATGTGCGGGCTTGACAGGGATGGCAATTCCGATTACTTCATGGTCTTATGATACGTCAGCAACTGGAACAACGGGAAAAATCCATACTGCATCCCCGGGCGACTCTCAGTTCCGAGAGTCTCGGCAGGGTGCGCCCCATAGAAGAATGCTCCTACCGCACGGTTTTCCAGCGCGACCGCGACCGCATTCTCCACAGCAAGGCGTTTCGGCGTCTCAAGCACAAGACTCAGGTCTTCATGGCTCCCTCCAACGACCACTACCGTACCCGCCTGACCCATACGCTGGAGGTTTCCCAGATCGCCCGTACCATCACCCGTGCGCTGGGGCTCAACGAAGATCTGACCGAGGCCATTGCCCTGGGGCACGATCTTGGCCATACGCCCATGGGCCATGCTGGTGAGCGGGTGCTGGCGGATATCATGGAAGAGGGCTTTCACCACGCGCATCAGAGTCTGCGGGTGGTGGATCTGCTGGAAAACCATGGAGCGGGCCTGAATCTGACCCGCGAGGTGCGTGATGGCATTCTGCTGCACTCCAAGGGCAAGGGAAAGCTGCGTCAGGCTCATCTGCCCATGACCCTGGAGGGTCAGGTGGTGCGCATTTCCGACGCTGTTGCCTATATCAACCACGATATCGATGATGCTCTGCGGGCGGAGCTGCTCCATGAGGATGATCTTCCCCGTCAGACGCTGATGGTTCTGGGGCGCACCCACTCCCAGCGTATTCAGCGCATGGTGGAGGATATTATTTTCACCACCATGCAAAGTGATTATGCCGCTATCCTCATGAGCGACGAGGTGAATGAGGCCACGGAGGAGCTGAAAACCTTTATGTACAATGCGGTTTATCCGCATCCAAGCATTCAGGTTGAATTCGAAAAGGCTTACAAGATAATAAAAGAACTTTACGAATACTATCAAAACCATATAAACTCCATTGAGTACAGCGTGACAGACGCTTCGCCGCAGCGTCAGGTGTGTGATTATCTGGCCGGCATGACTGACCGTTACTTATTGGACCAATACCACAAAATCTTTCTACCAAAACCCTGGGGAATGTAGATGCGCCCGATAGTTGTTGCTGATCAAAGTCCGAGTCTGCGCAAGCTCTTCGAGCTGACCTTTAGCGAAGAATATGAAGTGCTCTTTGCCGACAACGCCAAAGGGCTTTCCGAGACCGTTGAAGAAAAGGACCCTGGCATTGTCTTTCTGGACGCGGATTTTGTTGCCGACCAGGATGAACTGCAGGCTCTGATTCAAAGTATCAGCACCGTCCCCGTGGTTCTTCTGCGCGGAGAGTTCAGTGAAGTGGAGAGCCTTGAAGGCATCAGCCGCGAAATCAAGAAGCCCTTTGATCCCGACGAACTTATCCAGTGCTACGATGAGCTGGTGACTTCGGCCGCGGGCGCATCAAGTGATTTTGACGACCTGTTCAGCAGCATTGGAACAAACTCCCTGGATGAAGAGGTTTCCAAGGAGATCAACGACCTTTTCCGTCCGGACAGCGCTGAGGCGTCTGGAGACCTGGATATTGAAAATCTGGATATGGAGATAGATTCCGAAACCGCCCATGAGCTGGAGGGTCTGCTGGAAAGCCAGGATGGCTCGCTGGATGAACTGCTGGGTGAAGAGGCTTTGGAAACGGAAGATGATGAGGTTTCGGAAAAGTCCAACAATTTTGGCGCGGATCAGGAGATCTCCATGGACGATATCGACCTGGAGAATCTGGACGATGTGCTTGATTCCATGGGCGATGTCGCGGTGGCTTTGCCTGAGGAAGGCGGAACCGATCCCCTGGACGACGCCTTCGCCGATATGGATGACCTGAGTGCTGACGCAACGCTGGATGCGCTGAAGGACGCTCAGGACAGTGATGACGAAAATCCCTATCTGAATGTGGAAGAGCCCGAGGAGATCAGGCCTGAGCCCGCTGCGGCCCGTGGCTCTGGTGATCATCACGTGCGCCTGACAGATCTGCAGCTGACCATTCCCGAATCCTTCACTCCCAAGGTGTATTTCCCCGAGCCTAAGGGCGACTTCAGCGAGCTGCGCTTTGTGGTCGATCGCAGCTACATCGAGGACTTTCTGCGTCATAACCTGCGTGAACACCTGCGCGAGCTCCTCAGCGAACAGATCCAGGACATGCTGCCTGAAATCGCCCGCCAGGTGGTGGAGGAAGAGCTGGAGCGCCTGAAGCAGATTAAAATCGACGACATCTGACAGGCTGCTGAAAAACCCTCACCTGCGGCGTCGTTCGTCATTGCAACGTCCGGGGAGTATGTCTCATTCCTCGCTTCGCGAGCGCCTTGCACCTGAGCATTTTTCAATTGCCTGCGTCGTTTGAGGTCTTTCTGCAAACTGCTAACTCAAGTTTCGCACCCCCGAAACAGCTGGGTGTCGGTATGGATTCCGATGCCACGCTGGAAGGGGACATTTGGTTTTGCATAAACTGCTTTGCTTAACGCACAAAACCCTTTTTCTCTTTTTTTCTTTGCCACTTTTTTCCCGCAAAAAGTGGCCGGGAAGCGGCCCCCAGTGCTGTCCTTTTCAGCCGTCCGCTTGTCTGGAACTGGGGACCGCAAACAACCGCCTTCCGTGGCTTTTGGTTTGCGGTTGCCGCCCTCGTGGCGTCAACCCTGCGGGTCCATAGCGTTCCAGTCGGCGCGTCCTGGCTGGGAAAGTACACGGGGGAAAGGCAGAAGCAGGCTGCCCCCCCTGAGCCCGTCCGGTGAGTGCGATGCCTGGCTGGCAAGACCCGAACGGGACACTCACAGGAAGTGAGTGGTCCGGCAGCACTGCAGGGAGGCAGGGGTCAGGCAACGCAAAGAGGCCCAGGTGCAAGGCGCGGGCAAAGGGAGGAGGGAGGCGTACTCCCTGTACGTCGCAGTGACGAGCGATGCCCGGCAACGCAGCAGATGGGCCTCTTTGAGCAGCCTGCTGCCGGATCTCCAGAACAGGCGAGCCAATGATCCGGAAAAACGGGCGTTCGGGGGGCGCGTTTTTGTGTCCTTTTTGCGCGGTCAAAAAGGACAATATCCGGAGACGAAAAGTGGAATGCCAGATAAGTCAAGCATTCAAAATTAATACGGTCTCAATGCGATAAACGTCATAATAATAACACCTTAACCCGAGATAACAAGGTGCGAAAGTTGAGTGCTAAGTGTTTCCTGGAAACCTCCATCTGCGGCGTTGTCCGCTATCACCCGTCGCAGCAGCGTACGGGGAGTGCGCTTTATTCCACGCTCTGCGGGTGCCTTGCACCTGGACATTTTTTATGAAACGGCAGGATCGGCAATATCCGCCCACCTGCCGCATCGCTATAATTCCAAACAAAACAGAAGGGTATCTCTATCCATGAGCAACGACAACACTTCCAAGACGATTACCTATAAAGATGCCGGTGTCGATGTTGACGCCGGCAATGCTTTTGTCCGCAACATCGCCTCCATGGTCAAATCCACCTTTACTCCCGGTGTCATGGATAATTTCGGCAGCTTTGGTTCCCTGTTCCGCCTGGATATCCAGAAGTATCGCAAGCCGTGCCTGGTTTCCGGCACCGATGGCGTGGGCACCAAGCTGCAGGTGGCCATCATGATGGATCAGCACGACACGGTGGGCATCGACCTGGTGGCCATGTGCGTCAACGATATTCTGGTGCAGGGTGCCGAGCCCCTGTTTTTCCTGGATTATCTGGCCTGTGGCAAACTCTCTTCCATAAAAAACACCGATATCATTGCCGGTATTGCCGAGGGCTGCCGGCAGTCCCGCGCGGCCCTGATCGGTGGCGAGACAGCAGAGATGCCCGGTTTCTACCCCGATGGCAAATATGATCTGGCTGGTTTCGTGGTGGGCGTGGTGGATGAGGATCGCGTTATTGATGGCTCCGGTATTCGCACCGGTGATGCCATCATCGCCCTGCCCTCCAGCGGCATCCACTCCAACGGCTACAGTCTGGTGCGGCGCCTCTTTTTCGAGGTGCACAACAAGCCCCTGGACTGGCATCCGGCTGAGTTGGCAAAACCCCTGGGGCAGACGCTTCTGGAGCCTACCCGCATCTATGTCTCCACTGTCATGGGCCTGCTGGAGCAGGTCAGTGTTCAGGGTATGGTGCACGTGACCGGTGGTGGTCTGACTGAAAATATTCCCCGCATCCTGCCGGCTGGTCTTGATGCCCTGCTGCAGCGGGATGCCATTCCGACCCAACCCATATTCAAGCTTCTTCAGGAGATGGGGAACCTGCCCTTCGAGGAGATGGCCCGCACCTTCAATCTGGGCTGTGGTTTCCTGATTGTGGTTCGTGAAGCCGAAGCAGCGGCTGCCATGGATCGCCTTCACGCCATGGGTGAGTCTCCGGTTGTCATTGGCCGCATCGTGGATGGGAACCAGCAGGTGCGCTATGAGTAAGAAGCTGGCGGTCATGCTCTCCGGGCGTGGCTCCAACTTTGTGGCCATTGCCGAAACGATTGCCAGCGGTGCCCTCCAGGGGTGCCATATTGATGTGGTGCTTTCCGACAAGCCCGATGCCCCTGGGCTGGAAGAGGCCCGCCGGCGGGGCATCGACACCATGGTCTGCGCCCGCAGGCAGTACGCCAGCAAGCAGGAGTGGGAGCAGGCCATGATCGATGGTCTGCAGGCCCGCAACGTGGACTTCATTATTCTGGCCGGATTCATGCGCATTCTGGGAGAAGGCTTTATCAATGCTTTTCCCCGGCGCATTCTCAATATCCACCCTTCCCTGCTGCCTTCCTTCATCGGGCTGGATGCCCAGCAGCAGGCCCTTGACTACGGTGTGCGCTATTCGGGTTGCACGGTTCACTTTGTGACCAACGACCTGGATGCGGGGCCGATTATCGTGCAGAAGGTTGTGCCCGTGCTGCCTGCCGATGATGCTGCCGCTCTCTCCCGTCGTATTCTGGAGCAGGAGCATGTGGCCTACAGCGAAGCCATTGCCCTGGTGGTTGCGGGGAAGTATGAAATTCAGGGCCGCCGGGTGTTGCTGAAATGAAGGCGTGGCAGCGTGTCCTGACCGGGGTGCTGCTGAGCGTCCTGCTGGTGTGTACTGCCGCCGCGCGCAATGGTGCCGAGATACGCACTCTGGAAAATGGTATCACCATGGTGATGCTGCGTGACGCAAACCTGCCGCTGGTCTCCATGGGCTTCTACCAGCCCGGTGGCGTCGTGGCCCAATCCGAAGACAACTCCCTGGCTTCCATAACCTACGCCCTGCTCAGTGAGGGCACCCGCACTTACTCCCGGCAGCAGCTGCACTCCATTGAGGAGAACGGTGGCTCCATCGGTGCCCAGAGCTATAATCGCCTGGGAGCTCTCAGCGCTACGGTTCACCGTGATGACGCGGCGACCACCCTCTCCTTCCTCGTCTCCATGCAGCGCGAACCACTGCTGCCGCCGGAGCGCTTTGAAGTTATCCGCAACCAGACCATGGCGGCCATTGCCAACCGGCAGGCCATCGCCCACCGTCACGGCGCCTGGCTTTTTCGCCGCGAACTCTTTGCCGGTACCCCCATGGCTTTCACGGCCACCGGCGATGCTGAAGCCACCGCAAACCTGAGTATTGACGAGGTTCGCGACTACCACCGCCGGGTTATCGCCCGCTCTGGTGGTGCGTACTTCCTGCTGGCCGGCGACCTTGATCAGCCGTTGATTGAATTGGTCGTCAGTCAGCTCAGCGCCCTGCCCGCCGATGATGAGACTGCCCTGAAGGCATTTGTGCACTTCGATACGGCCTCGCCCCTGCAGCGCTGGCACGACGCGCCCGGTCAGCAGGCCCACATCTTCCTGCGCTATGGGGCCCCCGGAGCTGATGACCCCTGCTTTCCTCCCCTGCAGGTGGGAACCGCCATACTGGGTGGTGGCATGGGAAGCCGTATGTTCAGCCAGCTGCGGGAGAGAGAAGGGTTGGCCTATTCGGTGAATGCCAGCTTGGGGACCACCATGGTCAACGCTTCCATCGATGCCTATATGGGTACGGCGCGCCACAACGCGGCCTATGCGCTGGATGCCATGCAGCGCCACTTTCGTCAGCTTCGCGACGAGCTGGTCAGCGAGAGCGAGCTGCAGCGGGCTCAGAATTACCTGGTGGGAAATCATGCCCTCAGCCGTGAAACCATCGGCGATCAGGGATTTTCGGCACTGCTGAATATTGCCATGGGGCTGGGTGCCGAGCACGATGCCAGCTATCCTGAGCGTATCTTTGCCGTCACGGCCCAGCAGATACAGCAATGCGCCCAGCAGTGGCTGGACGCAGAACCAGATTTCCTTGTCTATGGGGCGGATCAGCCCAGGTGATTTTTCAGCTCTTGGCTTGGGCCTGAGGCGTTAAATGCCAGTCGGTTGCCGCGCGTAAGTACTTCACTTTCCCTGCTTCCCTGCAGTGCTGCCGGGGCACTCACTTCCTGTGAGTGCCCCGTTCGGGTCTTGCCAGCCAGGCGTCGCACTCACCGGACGGGCTCAGGGGGGAGCTGACTGCTTCTGCCTTGCCACGAGGGCGGCAACCGTAAACAAATCGCCACGATGGGTGGGTCCCCAGTTCCAGGCAAGAGGTTTGCTGAAAAGGGCAGCATGGGGGGCGTTTTGCGGCCTTGCTCAGAAGCGCATTCTCAGGCCGATATGAAACCCGTCTTCCGCTTCTTCCATGGAGCCACCGTCGTACTTGACCTGCAGGTTGCGATAGCCCAGGTACACATCAGCGTTGACCAGCACTTCGTAGAAGACTCGCGCGCCAGTTTCAAACATGCGTTCCGCTTTGCCAAAGGAGGTTACCTTGGGGGCCATGTACCCATAGGCCTCCACGCCTGCCAGGGGCGCGAAGGGGAAGTTCTGGCGCACGGCGCCGCCCAGGGCGATGGAGACGGCTTTTTCTCCCAGGGCGTCGATGGCATAGGCCTTGCCGCCGATGGCGACGCTGGTGTTTTCCGCCAGGCGCTCGGCGATGAACATGCCGATCATGCCGGCGTGCACGTCATCTCCATCGCTTTCGGAGTAGTACAGGTATCCGAAGCTCATGTGCAGGTTGCTTTCATAGAACGGCATGTAACTGTATTCCAGGAACAGGGTTTCGTCGTTGATGTTGATGTCCAGCCAGTCGGCCAGAGCGGGTACGCTGAACAGGCAGAGCAGCGCCACGCTGCAGATGCCGCGCTTGATTCGTGCCATTGGGCTCATTGCATTCTCCTATACTTTCAGTTCCACTGATACCCCGAGGACGTGGGCATAGTGTTTGAGGATGGGCTGGATTTCGTCGCGTATGAATTCTTCGGTCTGCTGGGGCGCGCGGCCCACATAGCGGGAAGGCTCCAGGGTCTGCTGCAGCTCCTGCAGGTTCAGGTCAAAGCGCGTGTCGTCGGCCAGGCGCTGCAGCAGGTCATTTTCCCCGCCCTCCATCTTGACTTGATTGCCGGCAGCGATGGAGTGCTGGCGGATGATTTCGTGAATTTCCTGGCGGTTGCCGCCCTTCTTGACGGCGGCCATCATGATGTTTTCGGTGGCAATAAAGGGCAGTTCGGCCATGAGGTGCTTGTGGATCATCCTGGGGTAGACCACCATGCCCGATGTGATGTTGATGAGTATATCCAGCAGGGAGTCGGTGGCCAGGAAGGCTTCGGGTGTTGCCAGACGTTTGTTGGCCGAGTCGTCCAGGGTGCGCTCGAACCACTGGACAGACTGGGTCTGCAGGGGATTCATCACGTTGCTCATGACGAAGCGTGCCAGGGCGCAGACTCGCTCGCTGCGCATGGGATTGCGTTTGTAGGCCATGGCCGATGAGCCGATCTGGTCTTTTTCGAAGGGCTCTTCCACTTCCTTGAGGTTGGCCAGCAGGCGCAGGTCGGTGGCCATCTTGTGGGCACTGCTGGACAGCTGCGCCAGGCTTCCCAGCACCAGGGCATCCTGTTTGCGGCTGTAGGTCTGACCGGTGATGGTGAGGACCTTATCAAAGCCCATGGCCTGGCTGACCATCTGGTCGAGTTGACGGATTTTTGCGTGGTCGCCGTTGAAGAGTTCCATGAATGACGCCTGGGTACCGGTGGTTCCCTTGACGCCGCGGAAGTGCAGCTGGTCGATGCGATGCTCGATTTCATGGAAGTCCAGCAGCAGATCCTGCAGCCACAGGGCCGCCCGCTTGCCGACGGTTGTCAGCTGGGCTGGCTGGAAGTGGGTGTATCCCAGGGTGGGCAGATCTTTATGTTTCAGGGCGAAGTCGGCCAGGTTCTGCATGAGATTGACCAGCTTGGCGCGCACCAGCTCCAGGGCTTCACGCATCTGGATCAGATCGGTGTTGTCTCCCACGTAGGCGCTGGTGGCTCCCAGATGGATGATGGGCATGGCTTCGGGCACCTGCTCGCCAAAGGTGTGCACATGGGCCATGACGTCGTGGCGCAGTTTCTTTTCAAATGCGGCGGCCTGCTCATAGTCGATATCGTGAATATGGGCTTCCATCTGGTCGATCTGCTCCTGGGTGATATCCAGGCCCAGTTCCCGCTGGCAGCGTGCCAGGGTTACCCACAGTTTTCGCCAGGTGGAGAATTTGAAATCATTGCTGAAGAGGTAGGACATTTCCTTGGAAGCATAGCGTTGGGAAAAAGGCGAAACATAGATATCGTTGCGCATGAAGAAAACCTCGAATGGAGTTGGAAAAGGAGCAGATATTGCCGGAATCTTCCCCGGCGTGGGTGAAAAAAGTTTTCCGTCGAAGGGCTGCCCGGGAATCTTAGCGATTGTATACAGTATGCCAATCATGCTAGATTATGCAAGAATAACTCTCTTGGCAGGGGGCACCCATGGAATACGGAAAGTCGCTCAAGGATACTATAGCTGACAGCATTCGTGAAGATATTATATTGTGCACGCTCAAGCCGGGTGAACGCCTGGTGGAGCCCAAGCTCTCGGAGCGCTTCGGCATCAGCCGAACACCTATCCGCGAAGCTTTCCGTCAACTGGAAGGCGAGGGTTTTATCAAAATCATTCCCCGCAAGGGAGCCATTGTCACCGAGATTACCCCCAAGGACGTCGACGATCTCTACCTGATTGCCGCCAAGCTTGAGGGGCTGGCCGCCTATCTCAGCGCTCCCTACATCACCCCGGAGGATATCGCGGTGATGTCCCGCAAGAACACGGAGCTGGAAAAGCTGCAGGGGCAGGTGGTCAGTCGCGATTACTCTTTTATTAACAACAGTTTTCACGCCATTTTCATCAACAAGTGTCAGAACGAGCGGCTTATTCGCATTCTCTACAGCCTTTCACGGCAGTTCGACCGCTTCCGCAACCTGGCCATGACCATGACTGACAAGGTTGACGCCGCTGTCCTTGACCATCAGAGCATAATTGATGCCTTTGGGGCCAAAGATGCCAAGCTGGTGGAGGATCTGGTGTACAATCACGTTCTGCAGAGTGGCGAACGCCTCAAGAAACTCCTGCTCAGTAAAAAATCATAAAGGAAGCCTGTATGAATATCCTCGTCGTCGGTGGCGGGGGGCGTGAGCATGCCCTCGTCTGGAAAATCAGCCAATCACCCCGTGTGGAAAATATCTACTGCGCGCCCGGAAACCCTGGTATTGCGACCATCGCCCAGTGCGTGGATATTGCCGTGGACGATCTGCACAGTCTGGCAAGCTTCGCCAGGGATACACATATCGATCTTACCGTGGTGGGCCCGGAACTGCCCCTGACTCTGGGTATCGTGGACTTTTTTGAGTCCTGTGGCCTGAAGGCCTTCGGTCCATCCCAGGGTGCTGCCGAGCTGGAGGGCTCCAAAGCCTACTGCAAGATGATCATGGACAAGTATGGCGTTCCCACCGCGCAGCACCGCACCTTCACCGATGCTGCCAGCGCCCGTGCCTATGTTCAGGAAAAGGGTGCTCCCATCGTGGTCAAGGCCAGTGGCCTGGCGGCGGGCAAAGGCGTTACTGTGGCCTTTACCGTTGAAGAGGCCCTGGAGGCCATCGCCCATATCATGGAAGACAAGGTGTTCGGAACCAGTGGCGACGAAGTGGTCATTGAGGATTTCCTGGCTGGCGAAGAGGCCAGCCTGCTGGCTTTCTGTGATGGCAAAACCGCTGTGGCCATGGTGCCTGCCCAGGACCACAAACAGGTCTACGAAGGGGATCGCGGCCCCAATACCGGTGGCATGGGCGCCTACTCCCCTGCCCCCATCCTGACCCCCGAACTGCAGCAGGAAGCCATGCGGACGGTCATGCAGCCCATGATTGACGGCATGGCCCGCGAAGGTCGCCCCTTCAAAGGCATCCTCTACGGTGGCTTGATGATTGACCAGGGCAGGATCCAGGTGCTGGAGTTCAACGTGCGCTTTGGTGACCCCGAAGCCCAGCCGGTGCTCATGCGCCTGAAAAGCGATATTGTGGAAATCATGCTGGCCTGCGTGGAGGGCCGCCTGCACGAGACCACCATTGAGTGGCATGACGACCCCACCATCTGCGTGGTCATGGCCAGTGGCGGCTATCCCGCCGAGTACACCAGGGGTTTTCCCATCAGCGGGCTTGATCGTGCCGCCGCCGTGGAAGACGTGATGGTCTTCCACGCGGGAACCGCCGAAAAAGATGGCCAGATCGTCAACAGCGGAGGGCGCGTGCTGGGAGTGACCGCCAAGGGCAATACCCTGCAGCAGGCCATCGATCGCGCCTACGCCGCCACCGACTGTATTCACTGGGAAGGCGCCTACTTCCGCCGCGATATCGGCGCCAAGGGACTAAAGAAATAAAACGGATATCTGAAGTTTCGCACCCCCCCGAAGCGGCAGGTTGTCGGCGTCGACACTGATGCCATATTGAAATGGCAGAAATGGTTCTGCATAGACGGCGTCGCTTGACGTTATCCTCACCATATATACGAGTTTCTTTTGCCACTTTTTACCCGCAAAAAGTGGCTGGGAAGCGGCCCCCCGGGTGCAGCGCCACCGGGGGGATTTTTTTATCGGCAGAACCCTGAAAAGCCTGCTGCTTTCTCCACCCTTTCGACAAAAATGTCGAGCCGTGACAGGATCTGTCGCCTTTTCCTGCCTCTGCTGAATTGTAAAGCATTTTCTATTAATGCTTTGTCGTGTTGGCACGCCAGTTGCTCACATGAAAAGTGTTTCCCGAGCCAGCACACGGGAGCTGGCAACTTTACCCCTCCAGATGGAGGAAACACTTTTCAAGGAGCTTACCATGAAAAAGCACATGAACCCTTTGCGCACTGCCGCCTCAATCGCCTTTATTGCCCTTGCTGCCTTTACTTTTATTGCGCCCGCTGCTGCCCAGACTGACACCCGTCCAGCCCCTGGCACCTTCTGGGTGGACACCACGGGAGATGGTGTGGCGGACAGCCGCCCCACCCGTGGTACCGGCGCTGGCCGCAACGCCGGCGAAAATTTTGTCGATGCGAACGGTGATGGCAACTGCGACAATTTTGTCGGCCGCGAAGCCCTGCGTAAAGAACGACGCAGTGAACGTGCAGCTCTGGGTGCCCGCAATGCCGATCGTGCTCGTGGCAACAGCGAGTCCAGTGGCGGTGGTGGACCCCGCCGCTAAGTGGAGTTTTTCCCGGCATCGCTTTTCACTCCACCACACGCAGAGATCTTTTCTGCCGGTGGAGTGACGTGGCGGCCCCCCCTTGCCCATCGGGGTACACATTTTCTTTACTGGAGCTTTTCATGAGCGTTGCACCCACCAGGTCATTCCATGTGCGCGGATTTGTTTCCCTGTTTCTTACTCTGAACGCAATTCTTCTCACCATCAGCGGGCTTCTGCTTTATGTCATTCCGGAAGGCAGGGTTGCCCGCTGGGCGGGGTGGCATTTCCTGGGTGTTGACAAGGGCGGCTGGGAGGCCATGCACACCATTGCCTCTTTTGCCTTCGTCGTCGCCGTGATTTTCCATATTCTCTATAACTGGAAAGTGCTGCTCTTCTACCTGCGCAACCGTGCTACGCGGGCTTTCAGCCTCAAAGGGGAACTGCTGGTCAGCCTTGGCCTGACCGGGCTGCTGGTCTTTGGCAGCATCAGCCTCTTTCCTCCCTTTGGCACTATTATGGAGCTGGGAGGGCGCCTCAAGGAGGCCTGGTATGGTCAGGATGTCCAGGCGCCCTACGGGCACGCGGAGCAGTCGCCCCTGAGGGTTCTGGCCAGTCGCCAGGGGTTTGACCTGACGGCTGCGATAGAGGTTCTGCGCGAAGCAGGGGTGTCGGTGACTTCAGGCGAACAGAGTCTTGAAGAGCTCTACGCCCTTTCGGGTATCTCTCCCATGGCGCTTTATAATGCCATTCAGGACGATCCTCGTACGCTGCCCGCCCCTGTTCCCGTCAACCCGGAGCTTCGTGATGACGCTGCTGCCGTTGCCCCTTCGGGCCTCGGGCGCATGAGCCTGGAGCAGGTATGCCGTGAGCATGGCATAGCCCTGGAACACGCTCTGCAGGCACTGAGGCATCAGGGAATTGTCGCCCAGGGCAGCGAAACCCTGCGCGTTATTGGTGAGCGGGCCGGACTCACGCCGACCCGGATTTATGAGTTGATAGGGGCGGCAGAAACGGATTCGGGAAGTCGTCTGGAATTATGAAATATTCCCATCTGAAGCGATCAGTGTTCTTTTCCTGCAGCCTTGCCATCGCGTGCAGCAGCGCAGCATCAGCTGTGACGGCAACGGTGGGGACAGGGGTTGGTTATGAGGCGTATAACCATGCGGATAATGAACATTCATGGAGTGCCGTATTTGTACAACCCTCCCTTGAGCTGTTCCATGAAGTGCTGCCGGAAGACGGTGGCACGGTTCTGAGTTTCAGCGGGCACCTGAGCACGCGTGTCTATGAAAGTCGCCACGACCAGCGCAGGGCGGGCGCAGGCGCTGCCCTGGAAGTTCCCCTGGCAGAAGGTTTCCTGGGGCGTCTGGGGCTGGATATTGTGGATTTCCGCGATGAAGAGGAGGTGATCGACTCCTTTCGCGGTGTTCAGGGCGCAGTATCCCTGTACTGGCAGGCTGCTGATCGCGTCAGGTTGGGAGTCAGCCACTTTCGAGGCGAAGACCGCTTTCAGGATGTCTCTGGTGAGGAAAGCGCTATTTCCGGCCGTGGATCGGGTTGGCGTAACACCAGCATCAACAGTGTCTCAACGCCGGGGGCAAAGGAGGTGTATCAGACCACAGAGGCTTCTGTCCTGTGGTATCTGAATGCTTCCCTGGATGTCAATGTACATCTGGCCTCTACTCGGGTATCATCAAGCTTTCCCGGAGAAGGGTATACGGGGAGTGAAGCCGGCATGGGGCTGCACTGGTTTCTCTCGGAATACCTGATTGTCAGTCTTGGCGCAATCAAGGCAAACAGGCGCTTTGTCGACGGTAACGAGCTTGAGCCGTATCGTGAAGACGCGCTTTCCACAACGGTGGGTATAGGCTGGTACCGGGGGCCGGTGGAGTTGCGCTTGCAGTGGTTTCACCATGATCTTGACTCGCAGCCACCCCACAGCAGTTACCGTCGGGAGGTAACCCAATGCGTTCTCTACTGGTCTTTCTGAACGCCCTGCTCATCTGCATGTTTTTGTCCCCTGTTTCGGTCAGCGCCGAAATGATTCAGGGGCGCGTTGTCGCGATTGATCTGGAAAAGGGAGAAATGCATATAGAGCTGGATACTCCGGCTGATGTCACCGGGGAGTCGCTGCTCACCGTGCATTTCAGCCAGGAACAGATAGAGCGCTGGAGCCAGCAGATGCGCCCCGATGCCGTGGTACGTCTGCGCGGCGAGGCCCTTGATGCCCAGGGGCACATCCGCCTGCAGCACATTGCGCCGCGCATGGGTTTGGGGCCTCAGCGCGAGGATCGTACCGGTGTGCGCTCCCGCCTGGGCGAGTCCCGGCAGGGGCATGGCGCTGGTGCCGGCTTGGGCTCCCAGCGGGGAAGGAGGCCCTGATATGGTCACTGCTGCACCGCCACACTCTCCTCTGAGTTCTCCGATTCCCCGCGCCAGTCGCTATCGTCGCGGCAATATACTGGTTATAGGCCTGCTGATTCTTCTGACCCTGATCTACTTCTCCTGGCAGGCCAGCCACAATACCCGCACCTTCTCCGAGCACACTGCCGAGCAGGCCCAGCTGCTGGCAGAGGTTCTCCTGCTCAATACCCGTACTGCCACCACGACGGGCCAGCTGCTCAGCAGCACCGCCCATATTTTCCTCAGCAGTACCGCTGAGTTTATCGCCTACCTCAACAGCATTGAACCCTTTACCGATGATGAGCTTACGGCTTTTGCCCAGGAGGCGGGGCTGGCCGGAATACGCATCGCTTCAGCGGCCGGGCCTCAGCAGCTGGTGGAGGGTCCCCGGGGCTGGCTGGGGGAAACCATTGGAGAGGATGAGGGCTTTTTTCACCTGCGGGAGCAGAAGCTTTTTGTCCTCAGCCGCCTCTCCCCCCAGGAGGATTATCGTATTCAGGTGGGGTTTGACGCGAGTGCTCTGCATCTCCTGGAGGAGCGAAGCGGTCTGGAGGCGATGCTTGGTTCACTGGGAGCTCTGCCCCATATGAAACGCGTTGAAGTGATGGACAGCCCGCCCCCTGGTTTCTCGGATCAGCGGGATACCGGTATTCAGATGCTTCCGCGTTCCCGCGAGGTCGTCATTACCCTGCCCCTGGATGGCGGAAAGTGGCTGGTGGTCAATCAGGATGCCGATCACTATTACGACCGGGTGCAGCGTCTGTGGGGGGAGTTCGTTGTTTTCAGTGCTCTGCTGATTCTGGTGGGGCTGCTGTTTGCCTGGCTCCTCTCACGCATGCAGCAGGCGCACCTGGCGACGGTCCAGGCCGCCGAGCGTCAGCTGGCCCAGCAGCATGAGGATGCCACCATCGGGCGCGCCACTGCCACCATCAGCCATGAGATCAAAAATCCGTTGAATGCCATCAGTATGGGTCTGCAGCGCCTTTCCATGGAGGTGCCGCAACTGGAGCCGGAGCAGCAGGAGCTGCTGTACTCCATGCGTTCTGCCGTGGAGCGCACCAGCCGTATTGTCAGCGCCCTTAGGGAGTACGCCCACCCGGTACAGCCCAGGTGCCAGCAGATTGATCCGCAGCAGCTGGTCTCCTCGGTGCTGTCCCTTTATCGTAATGGCTTTACGCAACAGGATATTACTGTTGAGGTTGACTGGCAGTTCACGGGGAGTCTGAGTGCTGACCCCGAACTGCTCTGCCAGGCGCTGGAGAATCTGGTGAAAAATGCCCTTGAGGCTGCTCCCCATGGTGGTCGACTGACGGTGGGTCTGTACCGTCAGGAGCATCATCTGGTGATGATATTGGAGAACAGTGGATACGATGGATCATCTGTCCACATGGATCATCTGCTGGAGCCCTATGTGACCAGCAAGACCCAGGGCAGTGGCCTGGGTCTGCCCATTGCCCGGCGCATTGTGGAGGCCCATGGCGGTCAGCTGTTCCTGGAGAGCCCCCAGACTGGTATTTTCCGCGTGACGGTGGTGCTTCCCGCCGGGGGAACGTGTCAGCAAAGGAGTCAGCTGTGAGCATAAAAATCCTTATTGTCGATGACGAGGCCATGCAGCGCCAGATGCTGGAAGGTTTTTTACTCAAACAGGGCTTCGAGGTTCTGACGGCGGCCAATGCCGCGCAGGCCCTTGAAATTTTTCAACGCCTGCCGGTGCACCTGGTTCTTCTCGACCATCGCATGCCCGATATGAATGGCGACCAGTTGCTGGCCGAGCTCAAGGCGATCAATCCCCTGGTGCGCGCCATAATGGTCACCGCCTATGGTGCCGTCGACATGGCGGTTCAGGTTATGAAGCTGGGGGCGGTGGATTTTCTGGAAAAACCAGTGGATCTGACCCAGCTGCTGGGCAAGCTGCAGGAGCTGGCCCAGGATATCGTGGTGAGCGATGAGGTCCAGGAGGTGAATGGCCACCTGGCTGAGCGTCAGCTTCCCATGACGGTGGCCGGGGATTCACCCCCAATGCGTCAGCTCCTCTCCATGGTGCGGCGCATCGCTCCTTCACCCTGGACAGTACTGATTCACGGTGAGACGGGAACGGGCAAGGAGCTCTTTGCCAATCTCATTCACCAGCTGAGTGATCGCAGTGATGGCCCTTTTGTGGCCCTTAACTGCGCCGCTATCCCGGAAAACCTCTTTGAGTCGGAGCTCTTTGGCCATGAGAAGGGGGCCTTCACCGGAGCCATCAGCCGCAAGCGGGGTCGCTTTGAGCAGGCCCGGGGCGGGACGCTCTTTCTCGATGAGGTGGGTGAGCTGCCTCTGGCCATGCAGGCCAAGCTGCTGCGTGTTCTGCAGGAAAAACGTATAAGCAGGGTTGGCGGTGAGGAGGAGATTGCTGTGGATGTGCGACTTATTGCCGCGACTAACCGCAACCTGCTGGAGATGTCGCGCAGGGGAGATTTTCGCGAAGATCTTTACTATCGGCTTAACGTCCTGGAGCTGGAGATTCCCCCGCTGCGCCACCGGCGTGAGGATATACCCGCCTTTGTCGACTTTTTCCTGCGTCGCTTTGGTATGGAGCAGGTACGCTTTTCTGCTGAGGCCCTGAATATGCTCGTGAAGTATCCTTTTCCTGGCAATGTGCGTGAACTGGAGCATCTGCTTCAGCGCACGGTGACCCTGGCGCGGGGGAAGACGATCACTCCGGCCGACCTGCCACCGGAAATTGTCCACTATAGCCAGCAGAAGCAGAGTGCCTCCCTGGATGAGCGACTGGCTGACCTTGAGCGCCATATTCTGCAGGAAGCTCTGCAGCGCCACGACTGGGTGCAGACCCGCGCGGCCCAGGAGCTGGGCATCAGTGAACGGGTGCTGCGCTACAGGATGGCCAGGCTGCGGATTCTCCGCCAGTAGCGTCGGTTCGCTTTGACAGCAGGGAGGAACTGGGGTATTTTCTCTGCCGTAACAGCTGCGGTTTTCGATGCTTTACCACTGCCGTCACAGCCGTTTGAGGAGAAAATCATGTTCCAGCGCCTTCTGTCTGAATTGATGCAGCTGCAGGCCCAGCTTAACGCCCAGCTTTCCTCCCTGTTTCGCCAGCTGGAAAGCGGTGGCCTGGAAGCGGTTCTCCTGTTGCTGGGAGTGGCTTTTCTCTATGGCGCTCTGCATGCCGCTGGCCCCGGCCACGGCAAGACGCTGGTGGCCGGATACTTTCTGGCCAGGGATGCCCGGCTTTCATCCGCCCTGCTTGCCAGTGCTCTGGTTGCCCTGATTCACGCGATCTCGGGGTTGGCGGTTTCCCTTACCATCTATTTTGCAGCTCGGGCAACATTTCGCCAGAGCTTTGCCGAAACAGAAGCGCTTATGATGAATGTTTCGGGCATACTGATTATACTGGTCGGCGTGTGGCTGCTGTGGCGATTTGTGCGCAGTGGCCGCTCCTGCGGGTGTCAGCATCACCACGGCGAAGAGGTTCCGATTCTGGCCTCCGATCGTCGGGGAATTTTCAGCCTGGCTTTGGCGGCGGGTATTGTGCCCTGCCCCGGCGTCATGACGGTGCTGCTCTTCGCCCTGCTGCTGGGTCAGCTGGCTGTGGGAATAGCCGCCACGGTGGCCATGAGTGTCGGCATGGGTCTGACTATCTGTCTGGTGGCTCTGGCAACGGTCAAGACTCGCAGTGTCAGCAGACACACAAAATTGCCCATCGCCCGCTTTTTCTCTCTGGCAGGACCGCTGGTGGTTATTGGCGTCGGTATCCTGCTGCTGCTGGCCGAGCCCATGTCAACGGGAGGTGGCCGCTTTGGTTAACATGGCCCGGAAATTCTCACCCGTCGCCGTTATCGTGTTGATGCTGGCTTGCCTGTCGACGGTACCGGCTGTGGCTCACCCCCATATGTTTATAGACGCTTCCTATCACCTGCATATTCACAGAAGCCACCTGGAGCGCATTGATGTGGAGTGGCGTTTTGATGAGATGAATACCGCTCTCTATCTCATGGATTTTGACCGCAACGGGAACGGGCAGATTGATCCGCCCGAAGAAGAGGTCATCCGCCAGCGCATTTTCAACCAGCTTGGTCCATACAGCTATTTCACCCATATTTTTCTTGATGACAAGGCCGCCAATGCTCCTCTGCAGGGCGAGAATTTCCGGGTTACCGTAGAAGGCAACAAGCTGGTCATGCGCTTTGAGCTGCGCACGAACCTTCTCCTTCCCCCGGGCAGGAAGATTGGCGTCTATGCCGCTGATGAAGAGGGGTTCATGGCTCTGGACATCAAGACCGAGCGCATCGCCTTTACCGGAGTGCAACCAGCATTCTCCCTTGGCGAGCGACGTTTCGGCATGTTCTACGCCCAGGGCTTCCGCTTTACTCAGCCCAACTGAGCGCGCTTTTTCCGTTACCCTGAAAGGCATTTTCCGTCACCTCATTTGCGTTGCCACGCACAGATTCAATCTTAAAAAGAACCAGTCCTGTCAGTACTTGTTTTTATGTTCACTGAACGGCGTTTTCCGGAAATGAGATGCGCTGCAAGTTCAAATCTTCACGAAAACAAGTGTTTAAGTGAATGAATTATCTTGGCCATTTCTTGATGTAGATCAATTTTCTTTAAATAAAATAGCGTTTTACTCTTGGTATCGTGCTTGATTGAACAGCATGGTCAAGGAGGTAAACGCATGATGTATTCAGGACGTTTCGGTATCTGCGCGCTGGCGGTCATCGGCTTTCTGTTTATCCTTGCCGGCTCTGCCTGCTCTGCGCCAGGCAGTGTTGACGACGGGCGGCAATGGTATTTTGGCGGTGCGGCCTACGCCAATGGAGGGGCATCCTGTATTGCCTGCCATGGCCTGGGCGCCGCCGAGTTTGGCGTGGCCGGCAACGCCAGTCTGGCCAGTGACCTGACTTATCTCTCCCATTTCCTCAGCCCCGAAGGGATACAGACTCTTCTGGAAAACCTGCACCACTTCCCCACTATGGCGGCCATCTATCGGGAGCGTCCACTGACCGAGGACGAAAGGCGACATGTTACCGCCTTTCTCGCCCAGTCAGCTGAGAGCTCACCGGTTCGCGGCACGTCCTCTGGCTTTGTGCTCCATGGAGCATTGGGCGCCGCCATACTCTTTGGCCTTTTCTTTCTGTTGAGCCGGCGACGAAGTGCCGCCAGAGTTCAGCGGACCATGACACCCATTTCATCCACTGCAGGGAGGAAAAGTCTATGAGCTGGATACAGGATATCATCGACCCCCAGGCCCGCACCTGGGAAGATTTCTACCGCAACCGCCATCAGCATGATCGCGTGGTGCGCAGTACCCACGGGGTCAACTGCACCGGCAGCTGTTCGTGGAATGTGGCCGTCAAGGATGGCATTGTCGCCTGGGAGATGCAGGCCACTGACTACCCCCCGCTGGCAGGAGAGATTCCTCCCTATGAACCTCGGGGATGCCAGCGGGGCGCTTCCTGCTCCTGGTATCTCTACAGCCCGCTGCGGGTCAAATACCCCTATCTGCGTGGGGTACTGCAGGATCTGTGGCGCGAGGCCCGCTCCCAGCACGATGATCCGGTGGATGCCTGGACCTCCATCGTGGAGAGTCCCGAGAGCCGTCGCGCCTATCAGCAGGCCCGCGGCAAAGGGGGGTTCCGTCGTATCGACTGGGAGGAAGCGCTGGAAATGATTGCCGTTTCCACCATCTATACGATCAAGAAATACGGCCCCGACCGGGTCATCGGCTTTTCGCCCATTCCCGCCATGTCCATGCTCAGCTATGCGGCCGGCTCGCGTTTTCTGCAGCTGCTGGGCGGGGTGAACCTCTCCTTCTACGACTGGTACTGTGATCTGCCCAATGCTTCACCGGAAATCTGGGGGGAGCAGACCGATGTGGCCGAAAGTGCCGACTGGTATAACAGCAAGTTTATCGCGGTCATGGGTGCCAACCTGGGCATGACCCGCACTCCCGATGTGCACTTTCTGGCGGAGGCCCGGCACAACGGCACCAAGGTTGCGGTTCTCTCCCCCGATCTCAATATGACCTCCAAGTATGGCGACTGGTGGATTCCGGTGCATGCCAGCCAGGATGGTGCTTTCTGGATGGCGGTCAACCACGTGATTCTCAAGGAGTATCACCACGAGGCCCCGACGCCGGCATTCCTGGACTATGTGAAGCGCTATACGGACAGTCCCTTTCTGATTGAACTGGAAAAGCGCCAGGACTCCTGGCAGCCCGGACGCATGGTGCCCGCTGCGAAACTGACACCTTACCGGGAGGTGGAAAACGGGGAGTTCAAGTTCCTGGTCTGGGATGAGACGAGCAGTGCTCCCCGCATGCCCCTGGGGTCCCTCGGCTTTCGCTGGCAGGAGCGCAAGGGTGAGTGGAACCTGAAGATGGAAGATGGTCTCGATGGCAAGCCCATCAGTCCGCGCCTGAGCTTCGCCGATGAAAATGACGAGGTGCTGAAAGTCCGGTTCGATGACTTTGCCGGAACGGAGAAGCTCCTGCGCAGCGTTCCCGTGCGCTACGTGGAAAGTGATCGCGGCACCATTGCTGTCACCACGGTGTATGACCTGCTGATGGCCCAGTTCGGCGTGGCCCGGCCCGGTGTCGCCGAGGGCTGCGCCCGTGACTTTGATGACGAAACGGCACCCTATACCCCGGCCTGGCAGGAAAAGTACAGTGGGGTGGGCCGCGACACTGTGATCCGCTTTGCCCGGGAGTGGGCGGATACCGCTCAGCGCACCGATGGCAAGTGTTCCATCATCATCGGTGCCGGCATCAACCACTGGTATCATGCCAATCTCACCTACCGTGCCGGGATTGTGGCCCTCATGCTGTGTGGCTGTGTGGGCAAGAATGGCGGTGGACTCAATCACTATGTGGGGCAGGAAAAACTGGCTCCCATGGCTCCCTGGCTGACCATTGCCGGAGCCCTGGACTGGACCAGGCCGCCACGTTTCCAGAACACTCCCTCTTTTCACTATGTGCACAGCGATCAGTGGCGTTATGAGCGGGCGGTTGACGAAGAGCAGCTGAATCCGGCGAGCCATGATGGTCCCCTGGCAGGCGGGCACACCATGGATCATCAGGTACGGGCGGTCAAGCGCGGCTGGCTGCCGTTTTTCCCTCAGTTCAACCGCAATTCCCTGGATCTGGCTGCTGCTGCCCAGGCCGACGGAGCCAAGGACGCCCCTGCCATCGTCGCCTGGTCTGTCGAACAGCTCAAACAGAAGCAACTGCACTTTGCGGTGGAGGACCCCGACGCCCCCGAAAACTGGCCGCGCCTGTGGTTTATCTGGAGGGGCAATGCCCTCTCTTCCAGTGCCAAGGGGCAGGAGTACTTTTTCAAGCACTATCTGGGTACCCACTCCAGCGCCATTGCCCCTGAGACTGCTCGCGATGGTGTCACGGAAGCGGTCTGGCGTGAAAAGGCTCCCGAGGGCAAACTGGATCTGGTGGTGGATATCAATTTCCGCATGGATACCAGCGCCCTGTATTCGGATCTGGTGCTGCCCACGGCCACCTGGTACGAAAAAGACGACCTGAATACCACGGACATGCATTCCTTTATCCACCCGCTGCAGGCGGCGGTAGCGCCCTGCTGGGAGGCTCGTCCCGACTGGGATATCTTCCAGGACATCGCCCGCAAGGTCAGTGAGCTGGCGCTAGTGCACCTGCCCGAGCCCATCCTGGATGTGGTGGCGGTGCCCCTGCAGCACGATACTCCCGCGGAAATGGCCCAGCGCGAGGTGCGCGACTGGAGCCGTGGCGAATGTGAGCCCATTCCCGGGAAAACCATGCCGGGCCTGGTGGTGGTGGAGCGCAACTACGTGGACCTCTACCAGCGCATGCTCTCCCTGGGGCCGGGGGCCCGTGAGAATGGCCTGAGCATGCACGGCCTTACCTGGTCGGTGCAGCCCGAATACGACGAATTGCTGGCCTCGCGCCCGGTGCACCAGTGGGATGGTCAGTGCTATCCATCGCTGGAAAGGGCGTCCGATGCCGCCAATATCATCATGCACCTGGCACCGGAGACCAATGGCGAGGTGGCTTACCGCGCCTTTGTGGCCGAGGAGAAGAAGGTGGGGCTGCCCCTGGTGGATCTGGCAGAGAAAAACCGCAGTGTGCGCACCAGTTTCGAGGATATCGCCCGCCAGCCCCGCCGTCTGCTCACCAGCCCCTGCTGGACGGGTATCAGTAATGATGGTCGCGCCTACAGCGCCTACTGCCTCAATGTGGAGCGCCTGGTGCCCTGGCGGACCCTGACCGGACGTCAGCACTTCTACCTGGATCACCAGAGCTATCTGGCCTACGGTGAACACCTGCCTACCTATAAGCCGAAACTGGAGGCCGCTCTGCTGCAGGATCTGGTGGCCAGTGAACCGGAAGGTCGGACCATCGCCCTGAACTATCTGACCCCCCATGGCAAGTGGGGTATTCACTCCACCTATGGTGATAACCACCGCATGCTTACCCTGTCACGGGGCCTGCATCCCCTGTGGATCAATGACCGGGATGCCGCCCGCATCGACCTGCAGGACAATGACTGGGTCGAGGTGTACAACGACCACGGCGTTGTCATGACCCGGGCGGTGGTCAGCGCGCGTATTCCCGAGGGCATCGCCTTTATCTATCACGCTCCTGAGCGCACCGTCGGCGTGCCCAAATCGCCGCTGCGGGGAGGGCGGGGTGGCAGCCACAACAGCCTGATCCGCACCCGTCTCAAGCCAAATCTCATGGCCGGTGGCTACGGTCAGTTTACCTATGGCTTTAACTACTGGGGTCCCACCGGCACCAACCGGGATACTTTTGTGCTCATCCGCAAACTGGAAGGAGAGCCCCAATGGTAAGCCGTGAATTCCCTCTATTGCCTCAGAACGACCTTCAAGGAGGACGCTCATGAATATCCGGGCACAGGTCTCTTCCGTTTTTCATCTCGATAAGTGCATTGGCTGTCACACCTGCAGTGTCACCTGCAAGAATATCTGGACCGACCGCAAGGGCGCGGAATACATGTGGTGGAACAATGTGGAAACCAAGCCCGGCACGGGCTATCCCACCCGCTGGGAAGACCAGGAACACTACCGGGGAGGCTGGGATGGTGAAAAGCAGCCCCTGCAACTGCGCAGCGGCGGCAAGGGCAAGGGGCTGCTCAACCTCTTCCACAATCCTGACCTGCCCTCCATGGATGATTATTACGAGCCCTGGACTTACCGCTATCAGGATCTCTTCCAGGCCGGTCAGGGGAGTGATCAGCCTGTGGCCCGCTCCGTTTCCATGGTGACGGGTCAGCCCATGGACCCCCAAAGCGGCCCCAACTGGGATGATGACCTGGGTGGCTCCAGCCTCTACGCGGCCAATGACCCTTCACTGGAAGGTCTGACGCCCGATGAGCGTCAGCAGCTGTTTGCCACGGAGCGCA
This sequence comes from Desulfurispirillum indicum S5, assembly GCF_000177635.2. Taxonomy (NCBI): domain Bacteria; kingdom Pseudomonadati; phylum Chrysiogenota; class Chrysiogenia; order Chrysiogenales; family Chrysiogenaceae; genus Desulfurispirillum; species Desulfurispirillum indicum. The sequence goes on along the minus strand of NC_014836.1, from coordinate 2,700,789 downwards.
TGGCCTTTTTCTATCTGCCCCGCCGCTGCAACCACTGTCTCAATGCGGCCTGTGTGGCTGGCTGTCCTTCGGGGGCAATCTACAAGCGTGGCGAAGACGGGGTGGTGCTGATCAATCAGGAGAAGTGCCGGGGCTGGCGCATGTGCGTCTCGGCCTGTCCGTACAAGAAGACCTACTATAACTGGACGGCGGGAAAGTCGGAAAAGTGTATCAGCTGCTATCCCCGTCTGGAGTCGGGGGAGATGCCTGGCTGCTATGCCAGCTGCGTGGGGCGTATCCGCTATATGGGGGTTCTGCTCTACGATGCCGCCGGCATTGCCGCCACCGCCGGCCTGCCACCCCAGGAGCTGGCAGCGGCCCAGCGCGAACTCATCCTCAACCCCCATGATCCTGCCGTGATCGCCCAGGCTCGCCGTGATGGCATTCCGTTCCCCCTGCTGGAGGCCGCCCGGCAGTCCCCGGTGTATCGCTTCGTCAAGGAGTGGGGGCTGGCCTTGCCCCTGCATCCCGAGTTCCGCACTCTGCCTATGCTCTTTTATGTGCCACCCCTGCTGCCTGTGCTGGCCAAGGTGGAAGGCGGAGTGGCCGATATGGCCCAGGCGAGTTTCAGCAGTCTGGAGAAGGCGCGTCTGCCCCTGCGCTATCTGGCGAATCTCTTTGCCGGCGGCAACGAGCAGGAGGTCGAAGCGGTGTACCGGCGCCTGATTGCCGTGCGGCTGCAGCGCCGGGCTGACAGTGTCGGCGACCTGAGTGCCGGCGAGGTGGAGCAGGCTGCTGCGATAGTGGCTCCGCAAGTGGCCCGGGAGATCTATCGCATGAGCGCGCTGAGCAGCATCAAGGAGCGCATCGTCGTGCCGCCTATGGCCCGCGAAATGGCCATTGAGGCCCATACTGATCCCCATGAGCATCGCGGCGCCAATGGCTTTGGCGCGCGTCTTGCTCCCGCGCGTCGCTGGTAAAAGGTGCTCAGATGATAACCGCAGAACTCTATCGCTGCTTCAGTGTCCTCATGCGCTATCCCGATCTGCATATGGCGTCGGTGGCCCGCCAGGCGGCCCAGGCAGCCGCGTTTCTTCCCCAGGCGGCACAACCCCTGGAATTCTTCTGCGGGGTTGCGGAGGATTCTGGGGTGAAGGTCATGCAGGAGGCCTACACCGCGGCCTTTGACCTGCAGCCCCTGGCCGCCCCCTATGTGGGCTACCACCTCTTCGGTGATGATGCCCGACGCGGGCAGTTCCTGATTCGGCTCCAGGAGATCTACCGTCAGCGGGGCATTACTCCTGATCCCGGTGAACTGGCGGATCACCTGGCGACGGTCCTGCGCTTTCTGGCGACCACGGCGGGTTCAACGGAACATGGTGCCCTCGCCAGGGACGCGCTGCTGCCAGCTGTCAGATCCATCCATGGAGCACTGGCCCAGGGAGAAAACCCCTATCGACATATCCTGCAGTCCCTTGAGTACTGTATTGATCGCTCTGTAACCACGCTTTGTACTGCTCCCCCCGATGTGGAGGTGTTCCATGCCTGATCTGTTCTTTTTTGCCATATTCCCCTATGTCGCGGTGGTTCTCGCAATCGGTGCCACCTGGTATCGCTACTCCCGCGACCGTTACTCCCACTCTTCGCACTCCTCGCAGTTCCTGGAGAGTCCCATGCTCTACTGGGGTTCGGTGCCCTGGCACATTGCGATTTTCCTGGTTCTGGCGGCCCATCTGCTGGCCTTTCTCTTTCCGGCGGCCTGGGCCACCTTGGCCGGTCGGCCCTTGCGCCTGTATCTGCTGGAGGTCACGGGGCTGGCCCTGGGAATCACCACGGTTATTGGCATTGCCCTGCTGATGGTACGTCGCTTTACCCGGCCACGGGTAAAGGTGGTGACCACCACCATGGACTGGGTGCTCCTGCTCCTTCTGCTGCTGCAGGTCATCAGTGGTGTCGTGATCGCCGTTACCCTGCGCTGGGGATCGGTGTGGTATCTGCATACGGCCACCCCCTGGCTGTGGTCGCTGTTCAGTTTGAGTCCGCAGGTGGAATACATGGCCAACCTGCCCTGGATTGTCAAATTCCACGCGGTCAACGCCTTTGTCCTGATCGCGGTACTCCCGTTCACCCGTCTGGTGCATGTGCTGAGCGTTCCCCTGGGCTATCTGTGGCGGCCAGCCCAGGTGGTTATCTGGAACCGCAGGCGCACCACTGGTCATAACTGAAGACACGCCCGGCTGCGCGGCCGGGCTTTTTCGAGGTGGTTATGGCAACACGTCAGAAGCAACAGATTTCGGTGCTCGTCATGAGCACGCTGGCCTTTACTGCCTGTTTCGCCGTCTGGGTCATGTTTTCCGTTATCGGTATTCCCATCAAGGATGAACTGGGGCTCAGTGATACCCAGTTCGGCCTGCTGGCAGCCACGCCGATTCTCACGGGGTCGCTGATCCGCCTGCCGCTGGGAATGTGGACGGATACCTATGGCGGGCGCGTGGTTTTCACCCTGCTGATGATTTCCACTCTCATTCCCATCTGGTTGATCAGTGCGGCAACCACCTATTGGCACTTTCTGGTGCTGGGGCTCTTTGTGGGCGTGGCGGGGGGCTCTTTTGCCGTTGGTATTGCCTATACCGGCCGCTGGTTCAGCCAGGAACGGCGCGGTTTTGCCATGGGGATTTTCGGCGCCGGTAACGCGGGAGCCGCCATTACCAAATTTGCGGCACCTACCCTGGTGGTGGTCTATGGCTGGCAGGCGGTCCCCAGAATCTATGCGGTGGCCATGGCGGTGGTCGTGATCCTGTTCTGGTTTTTCACCTACAGTGACCCCAGCCACCGGGTGGGTTCCCAGGTCACCATTCGCCAGCAGCTTTCAGCCCTGAAGGATATCCGGGTCTGGAAGTACTGTCAGTACTATTCCATTGTCTTCGGCGGTTATGTGGCGATCTCCCTGTGGCTGACCCGTTATTATATCAGTGAGTATGGATTCGGCATCCAGACAGCGGCGCTGATTGCCGCCATATTCGTGTTGCCTTCGGGGGTGATCCGCGCTCTGGGCGGCTGGCTTTCCGATCGATTCGGGGCACATACGGTCACCTGGTGGGTTATGTGGACTTCCTGCATCTGTCTCTTCCTGCTCTCCTATCCCCAGCACGAGGTGACTTTTCATACCCTGCGCGGTGAGGTGACGCTCAGCCTGGGTCTCAATGCCTGGGTTTTCACCTTGCTGCTCTTCATCGTGGGTATCGCCTGGGGTTTCGGCAAGGCTTCTGTCTTCAAGTACATCGGCGACGAATACCCCGAAAATATCGGCGTTATCTCGGGCATTGTGGGCCTGATCGGGGGTTTGGGGGGATTTCTCTTCCCGGTGCTCTTCGGGCTTCTGGTGGATCTGACGGCCATCAACAGCAGCATCTTCCTCTTTCTCTTCGGAGCAACCTGCTGGTCGCTGGTCTGGATGTACTCAACGGAGGTGCGGGGATTGAAGAACCTCAAGCTCATTGCGGCACGGGGGGACGAGCTTTCGAAGAGGGATCGCCCATGACAGCTTCTGCACAACGCCTTCTGCCTCTTATTCTTTTCCTGGAGGAAATACCATGTCAAAGTCCCATTCTTCAGCATACCTCCTGACCCGCTGGGAACCGGAAGATCCCCGTTTCTGGGAAGAGCAGGGTCGACGTATTGCCCAGCGCAACCTCTGGATATCCATTCCCAATCTGCTGCTGGCCTTTGCAGTGTGGATGGTGTGGAGTGTCGTGGTCGTCAATCTGCCCAATCTGGGCTTTGCCTACAGCGCCAATCAGCTCTTCTGGCTGGCGGCACTGCCTGGTCTTTCCGGTGCGACTCTGCGGATATTTTACTCGTTTATGGTGCCCATCTTTGGCGGGCGGCGCTGGACGGCCATCAGTACCGCATCGCTTTTGCTGCCGGCCCTGGGTATCGGTTTTGCGGTGCAGAACACCGGCACTCCCTATGTGGTCATGCTGGTCCTGGCGTTGCTGTGCGGTTTTGGCGGCGGAAATTTTGCCTCCAGTATGGCCAATATCAGCTTCTTCTTCCCCAAATCTCAGAAGGGCACGGCCCTTGGCCTGAATGCCGGGCTTGGCAATCTGGGAGTCTCCACCGTGCAGTTTGTGGTTCCCCTGGTTATCACGGCGGGGGTCTTCGGGTTCCTGGGCGGTGAGCCCCTCACCTGGACCGATGGCAGCACCACAAAGCAGATGTGGCTGCAGAATGCCGGGTTCATCTGGGTTCCCTTCATTACTATCGCCGCCCTGGCAGCCTGGTTCGGCATGCATGACATCGCCACGGCCAAAGCGTCCTTCCGCGATCAGGCCATCATCTTTCGGCGCAAACACAACTGGCTGATGTGCTGGCTCTACCTGGGAACCTTCGGTTCGTTCATCGGCTATGCCGCTGGTTTTCCCATGCTGATCAAAACCCAGTTCCCCAGTATTGACGCCATGCAGTACGCCTTTCTAGGACCGCTGGTGGGTGCCCTGATCCGGCCGCTGGGTGGCTGGCTCTCGGATATGCTGGGTGGCGCCAAGGTTACTTTCTGGAACTTCATCGCCATGGCTGTTGCCGTACTGGGTGTGCTGTATTTCCTGCCTGCCAATGGCAGTGGTGGAAACTTCTGGGGTTTCCTGGCCATGTTTATGGTGCTGTTTATCACTACGGGTATCGGTAATGGCTCCACCTTCCGCATGGTGCCGGTCATTTTTATGACCGAGCGTTTGCGGGAAGCCGAAGGAAAAGGTGCCCAGGCGCAGGAACAGGCGGTACGGGACGCCAACAAGGAGGGTGCTGCCGTGCTGGGGTTCAGTTCGGCCATCGCCGCCTATGGCGGGTTCTTTATTCCAAAAAGCTATGGCACTTCCATCAGTATGACGGGTGGCCCCGAAATGGCTCTCTATGGCTTCATCGCCTTCTATATCACCTGCATTGCCATGACCTGGTGGTACTACGCCCGGCGTCACGCCGAAATGCCCTGCTGAGGCATTGTGTCTGCAGGGGCCGGGCACGATTTTCCGTGACGCTCTTGTCAGAAGAGCCCGTTGCCATTAGGATCACGGCAAATCCATCATCGGAGCAAGCCATGCAGCCATCAGTAATCGTTGCCATTGATTCTCTTCTGACCGGGCGGGTGCAGTCCATCGGCACTGCCGGGAAATTCAGCGGTATTGCCAAACAGGCCACCCTGGAGCCGTTGACGGTAACCCTGCTGGGCATAGAGGGTGATGAGCAGGCTGATACTCGTCACCATGGCGGCCGGGACAAGGCCATTCACCACTATGCGGCGGAGCACTATCGGGCCTGGCGGGAGGAGTTTCCCCTGGCCGACACTCACAAGTTCGCGCCTGGTGGATTCGGCGAAAACATCAGCACTGTCGGGCTGACCGAAGAGACGGTCTGTCTTGGGGATCGCTTTCGTCTGGGAGATGCGGAAGTTCAGGTTTCCCAGCCCCGTCAGCCTTGCTGGAAACTCAATGTGCACCTGGGGCATCCCCGCATCGCCCACAGGGTACAGAGCAGTGGGCGCACTGGCTGGTACTACCGGGTGCTGCGCACCGGCACGGTGAGCGCGGGTGATACCATGGAACTGCTGGAGCGGCCTCTGCCTCAGTGGCCCCTGTCGCGCATTATTGCCCTGCTCTACCATGACATGCTCAATACAACGCTGCTCGCCGAGTTTGTGGAGCTGGAAACGCTCCCCCAGGGGTGGCGTGAGCTGGCGCTGGGGCGTTTGCGCAGTGGTCAGGTGGAGGACTGGGAGAGTAGACTTTCTGGTCTGACGGAATGAAAAAAAGGGTTCATGCGGTAGCATGAACCCTTTTTCTGAGTGTGTTTCTTAGCGGGCGTATTCCACGGCGCGGGTCTCGCGGATAACGGTGACCTTGATCTGGCCGGGGTAGGTGAGTTCGGACTCGATTTTCTTGGAGATATCCTTGGAGAGCAGGTGGACCTGAGAGTCGTTGACCTGCTCACTTTTTACGATAATGCGTACTTCGCGTCCTGCCTGGATGGCAAAGGCCTTTTCCACTTCATCAAAGGAGTCGGCAATTTCCTCCAGCTTTTTCAGGCGCTTGATGTAATTCTCCAACACTTCGCGGCGGGCGCCGGGACGGGCGGCGCTGATAGCGTCACCGGCCTGTACCAGCACGGCTTCCACGGAGTCCATTTCCATTTCGCCGTGGTGGGCGCCGATGGCGTTGACGATTTCCGGTTTTTCTCCGTATTTCTTGGCCAGATCAGCACCGATAATGGCGTGGGAGCCTTCCACTTCGTGGTCCACTGCCTTGCCGATGTCGTGGAGCAGGCCGGCCCGTTTGGCAACCTGGACGTTTACTCCCAGCTCGGCGGCCAGGATGCCACAGATGTAGGCCACTTCAATGGAGTGCTTGTAGATGTTCTGGCCGTAGGAGGTACGGTATTTCAGGCGACCGATCAGGCGCACCAGCTCGGGGTGGATGTTGTTGATGCCCAGTTCGAAGATGGCGCTTTCGCCGGCTTCCTTGATGGTGCGGTCCACTTCCTTGCGGGTCTTTTCCACCACTTCCTCAATGCGGGCGGGGTGGATGCGGCCGTCGGTGATGAGTTTTTCCAGGGAGAGGCGGGCCACTTCGCGCTTGATGGCGTCGTAGCCGGAGAGAATGACGGCTTCGGGAGTGTCGTCAATGATGAGGTTGATGCCGGTGACATCTTCCAGGGCGCGGATATTGCGGCCTTCGCGGCCGATAATGCGGCCCTTCATTTCGTCATTGGGCAGATCCACCACACTGACGGTCATTTCCGAGACGGTGTCGCTGCTCAGGCGGCCAATGGCGGTTGAGATGTATTTCTTGGCTTTGCGCTCGGCTTCCTCCAGCGCTTCTTCTTCAATCTGTTTGGCCTGCTTGGCGGATTCCACGCGGGCTTCGTGGAGCATCTGTTCCATAAGCATCTGCTTGGCAGCTTCCTGGGTCAGACCACTGATACGCTCCAGCTCTTGGCGCTGGCGCTCCAGGCCGTGTTCCAGTTCGCGGGATTTCTCCTCCAGGTCGTTCTCCCTGGCCTGGATGGCGTTCTCCTTCTGGTTCAGGCGCTCTTCTTTCTGGTCAAGACTGTCCAGCTTTTTGTCGATATTGCCTTCTTTGCTGAGCAGGCGATTCTCGATCTGGCTGAGCTCCTTCTTGCGCTCTTTCAGGTCGCGTTCAGCTTCCTGGCGGGTCTTGATCAGCAGCTCCTTGGACTCAACTTCCGCTTCCTTGCGAAGCGTGGCCGCTTCCTGCCTGGCGTTCTTGACGATGGCTTCCGCTGTCTGGGCTGCTGCGCCCATGCTTTTCTGGGTAATATTCTTCTGGTAGTAGAATCCGGCAAAGGCTCCTATCACGATACCGCCGATGGCGGCTATCAAAATGAATTCCATGTCTTTCCTCCAAGTATGGATGTTTCTGTTATTATCATATGTACCTTTTTGTCATGTTCATGGGCGGGAATGTCGGTAAAGACATAACGCTCCAGGCTGAGGCCCACCAGCAGGCAGTGGTGGCGGGTGCGCTCAAGATAGCGGTCATAATAGCCTTTTCCGTACCCAATGCGGTTCAGATGCTCGTCAAAGGCCATGCCGGGCACGAACATCACTTCGGGCTGGTCGTCCACCGGGCAGTTCCGGGCGGGCTGGCGCAGGCCAAAGCGTCCTTTTATCAGTTGGTCTTCTGAGCCAAATCGGCAAAAGTGCATTTCTTCCGTGTTCTCAACCCGCGGCAGGAGCAAAGAACCGTTGTGCTGCATGAGATAGGAGTTCAGGGTGTCTACGGAAACCTCACCCTTGAGGGGAATATAGCTGGCAACCTTGCGGGAGAGACAGTGCCGCAGAAGGGCTATGGCCCGCTGGCAGACTATCCGGGAAAGATGTGAATGTTCCTCGTCGCCGAGGGACTGGCGAAGATTACGGCAGTGGTCTCGAACTTGCTGCTTCATGTTTTGCGAAAGTCCACAGAAAAAACCCCCGCACATGTCGTGTGAGTGGGTGCATTTGAACCTGGTCTAACCAGGTGGGCTACCAGTGCAGGGTTTCAGGCTTCCTCCGCAAGGGAGGCGTGCACACCACCCACAGGCCGGTATCCCGTTCACTTAGCATTGGCTCAAAACCACCACTTCATCACGTATCAGCGCAGGGGAATTCTACAAGTTGAGTTTGCCGTCTATTACCTTGAGGATATCCAAGGTCTTGTTCTTGGTGCTGGCTTCCATCTCCTGAGCCTGCCGCTGAGAGGCGAAGAGCTCCTCAGCGATATTCAGGGCTACCAGTACTGCCACCTTTTCCATGGAGGTCTGGGGCGCCTTGGCAGAAACTTCCCGGAATTTCCTGTCAACATAGTCGGCTAATTGCTCCACATGCTCCCGACTGCTCCCACCTTTGAGGGTATAGCGTTGTCCGTTTATGGTCACTTGCAAGAAGCTACTCCGACTGATATGACATTTCCCGGTTCAGCAGAATCCAAGAACATCTTTCGCGCGTGACTCCGCGTCCTACAGACTTGGAGTGACATCAACATTTTCCAGGGTTCCCAGTATAGACTCAACTCTGGTTTTATAGGTATTAATTTCCGCAGTGAGCTCTTCTATTCTCGCCGCATAGGAATCACGCAGGCTCTGATTTTCTTCTTTGAGCTGCTGGATGATCTCCTCGCTCTCCAGGACGGCAAGCTCCAGGTCTGAAACCTTACGCTCCATTTCCGTGCCCGCCTGTTCCAGGTGATCGTTACGGCTAATGAGCGCTTGTACCTTCTGGTTTAACATATCCAAATGGCTTAAGCTCATGGCGAATTCCCCTTTTCCTATGTTTAGAAAGTTTATACGTTCACTGTAACAGCTGTCAACGTTTTTCACCTGTCAGCGCAGGGTTCCGCCGGTTTTCCTGCTTACGCTTTCAACAATTGCCTTGATTTGCTGGTCAACTATGACATCGGTGAGAGTCTGACTGGCATCGCGGAAGACCAGGTGGAATGCCAGGGATTTGCGCTCCCCATCCAGCTGATACACGTCAAAGAGGCGAATATTCTCCAGATACAGCGCCCCTGATCCCCGCATGGCATCAATCACCTGCTGGGTCGTTACCGCCTGATTGACGACAAAGGCAAGGTCGCGCCAGGTGGAGGGGAAGCGGGAGATTTCGCTGAAGCCCCAGCTGCGCGCCAGGCTGCTGTTCAGCACGGGCTCCATCTCTATCTCGAAGACCGTTACCCGGGCCTCCAGATCAAGTGCCTGGCGCACCTGGGGATGGATCTCACCCAGATACCCGATGGTCACACCATCAAGCACAATATCGGCACTGATACCCGGGTGCAGCCAGGGCCGGGAAGCGGGGCGCACCTCAAGCGCGAGCCCCAGGTGATTCCACAGGAACTCCAGATCACCCTTCACATGGAAAATCCCCAAGGGTTGGGGAGAGTCGGTCCACCACTGCTTAGGCATTTCACCGCAAACCGCTCCAGACAGCAACAGGCGCGAAGGGGGAATCTCGCCGGTGCCATCGTGCCCTTCGCACACGGCATAGGAAATTTCCTGCAGGCGCAGGCTGTCCTGCCCCAGGTGCAGGTTGCCCTTGATGTTCATCAGCAGACTGGGAATCAGGCTGGTGCGCATCACCGCCAGCTCTTCCGATATGGCATTGAGCAGGTGTACGCGCTTGCCAGCCCCTAGAACTTTCTCCAGGTTGCTGGCGGAAGTGAAGGAGTAGTTGATCGCTTCGAAGTATCCGCGTCCGGCCAGAGTCTGCTTGATATCCAGCAGGGCCTCCTCGCGGGTCTTCTGGGGCGGCAGAGCCTCCACGGCCGGCAGGGCGGGCGCAATGTTGGCGTAGCCGTAGATACGGGCAATTTCCTCAATCAGGTCGACTTCACGGTGAATATCCCCCGTGTAGGTAGGCACCTGCACCTGCAGGACGTCATCCTGGGATGACAGGACAGTCATGCCCAGCCTTTGCAGAATCTGCACCACCTCTTCGACCCCGATAGTGGCACCAAGAATCTGCCGGATGCGCGGCAGGCGCAGAAGGAGTGTGCGGGGCATACTGACCGCCTTGTAGCAATCAACCGCACCGGGGGCAATGGTTCCGCCTCCCAGTTCCGCCATCAGATGGGCTGCCAGGTCAATGGCGTACTGGCAGCCATTGGGGTCAACGCCACGCTCGAAACGGTGGCTGGATTCGCTGTGCAGTGCCAGCCGCTTGGCCGTCTTGCGCACCACGCTGCCATCGAAGGTTGCGGCCTCGATGAGCACCGTGGTGGTTCCGTTGTCGATGGAACTGTGCAGGCCACCCATAACTCCGGCCAGGGCAATGGGCTTCTGCCCATCGGTAATGACCATATCCTGCTCCGTCAGCTCACGGGTGACTTCATCCAGGGTCACCATGGTTTCACCGGCGCGGGCGCGTCGCACCAGAACCTCTTTGCGTTCCAGCTTGTCATAGTCAAAGGCATGCAGCGGGTGACCAAGGCCCAGCATGATGTAGTTGGTAATATCGACAATATTGTTGATGGGTCTGATACCACAGGCTACCAGGCGATTCTGCAGCCACTGGGGCGATGGCTGGATACGCACGCCGGTTACAATGCGCGCCATGTAGCGTGGGCAATCGCCGGAGTCGCTGGTGTCAACCTGCACATATTCGCTGGCCGGTTTCCCCGCCTCCCGCAGATCCAGCTTCGCCAGGCGCACCTGACTGTTGGTCATGACGCTGACCTCCCGCGCCACACCCACATGGCTGAGGCAGTCGGAGCGATTTGGGGTCAGGCCAATCTCAATAGCCGTATCGCGCAGTTCCAGATACCGGGCCACCTCAGTGCCGATGGGTGCATCAGCAGGCAGGATAAAGAGTCCGCTGGAATGCTCTTCCAAGCCAAGTTCAGAGCGGGAACACAGCATGCCCTCGGACTGCACGCCGCGCAGTTTACTCACCTTGATGGCAAAGCCACCGGGCAGGACAGCCCCCGGCAGGGCAACGGGCACGCGGTCGCCACTTTTCATGTTGGTCGCCCCGCAGACAATGGAAAGACTGCGTTCCTGGCCAACGTTCACCACGCACAGGGAAAGCTTGTCCGCATTGGGGTGACCCTCGATGGATTCAATCTGGCCAACCACCACATGGGTGAAGTTGCCGTATTCGATGATGGCATCCACTTCCAGACCCTGCAGGGTCAGGCGATCGGCCAGCTCCCGCGGCTCCAGTGGAATATCCGTATATTCTTTCAGCCAGCTGTAACTTACTCTCATGGTTTATCCCCTTGTCACTGGTACTGCTTCAGAAAACGCAAATCGTTTTCAAAGAAGAGGCGCAGGTCATTGATCCCGTACTTGAGCATGGTAATGCGCTCTACACCCATGCCGAAGGCAAAGCCCTGATACACTTCCGGGTCGTACTTGACGGCCTCAAAAACATTGGGGTCCACCATGCCACAGCCCAGGATCTCCAGCCAGCCCGTCTCCTTACAGACGCGGCAGCCCTTGCCCCGGCACATGACGCACTGGATATCCACTTCGGCACTGGGTTCGGTGAAGGGGAAGAAGGAAGGACGGAAGCGCACAGCCGTATTCTCGCCGAACATGGCCTTGCAGAAATACTCCAGCACACCCTTGAGATCGGCAAAGGTGGTGCTTTGGTCGATCAGCAGCCCCTCCACCTGGTGGAACATGGGAGTGTGGGTGATGTCGCTGTCGCAGCGATACACCTTACCCGGCGCAATGATGCGAACGGGAGGCTGCTGGTTCAGCATGGTGCGCACCTGCACCGGAGAGGTGTGGGTGCGCAGCAGAATTTCTTCGGAAATATAGAAGGTATCCTGCATATCGCGGGCAGGATGGTTCTTCGGAATATTCAGGGCCTCAAAGTTATAAAAATCCATCTCGATTTCCGGACCTTCCTTGACGGTAAAGCCCAGGCTGGCGAAGATGGCAATGATTTCATGCATAACGCGTGTCAGGGGATGGAGCGCACCGGGAGTGTTGGGGCTGATTCCGGGGAGACTCACATCCACCCGCTCGCGCTGCAGGGCTTCGGCCTGCTCCAGTTCGGCGCAAGCATGAACCCTTGCTTCAAGGGCCATACTTATAGCCTGTTTGACTTCATTGACCACCTTGCCAGCGCTAGGCCGCTCCTCAGGTGCAACATCTTTGAGCTGCTGCATAGCAGCCGCAATAAAACCTTTTTTCCCCAGATAGTGTATTCGCAACTCATCCAGCTGACGTGTGCCGGGAGCTTCCTCAATCTCTTTAATCATGTCATTTATTTTTTCAAAGCTTTTCAATGCATCCCGAACTGGAGCGTTTAACTCATCTATCAAGCGGGGAACTATGGACAATCGTTCTAATGCCTCATTAATTGCTGCATCAGCTTTCTTTTTTGCTTCTATTGTTTCACTCATTAATCACCTGCGTGTACTGTAAGTGACAAAAAAAGCCTGGCCCGCAACAGGTGCAGGCACAGGCTCTTCATCTCGTCTTGGTATCAGGAATGGACTTTCAAAACCTCACAACGTTCACGAAGTTGCGATCAGGACAAAGCCCCTTTGGCTTTTCCTACCACAGCTTCAAATGAGGAGGGGCTGTTGACGGCCATGTCGGCAAGGACTTTCCTGTCAAGATGAACCTGTGCCTGTTTCAGACCGTGCATAAATCGGCTGTAGGAAAGGCCGTGGGGACGAACAGCCGCGTTGATGCGGATGATCCACAGACGGCGGAATTCGCGCTTGCGCACCTTGCGGTCGCGGAAAGCGAAATTCAGGGCCCGTACCAGTGTGGTATTGGCCATACGGAAGAGATTACTGCGGCCGCCGCGGTAACCTTTGGTTTGTTTGAGAACTTTTTTATGACGACGTCGTGTGACGAATCCACCTTTTACACGCATGTGTTCACCTCTTTCTTACGCGTACGGGATCATGCGCTTGACGTTGGGGACGTCAACGGCAGCAACCAGTGCGGGATTCTTGAGCTGAGATTTGCGCTTGGAGGACTTTTTCGTCAAAATATGGCGCATAAACGCCTGGTTTCGTCGTATTTTGCCACTGCCAGTCGCCTTGAAGCGCTTGGCGGCAGCTCTTTTGGTCTTCAGTTTGTACATGCTTATCTCCGTTATTTGGGTTTTACCGGCGCCAGCATCATGGTCATGTTGCGTCCTTCCAGTTTGGGAGGAGCTTCCACGGTGCACAGTCCTTCCATATCGGCAACCACTTTGTTCAGAATCTCGCGACCGATCTCGGTGTGGGCCATTTCGCGGCCACGGTACATGATGGTCACCTTGACCTTGGCACCGTCCTCCAGGAAACGCTGAGCATGCTTCAACTTGAAGTTGTAGTCATGTTCCTCGATCTTGGGGCGAAATTTCACTTCCTTGATGACGATGAGCTTCTGATTCTTTTTGGCTTCCTTCTGCTTTTTGGACTGCTCATAGGCAAATTTGCCAAAATCCATGATCTTGCAGACCGGTGGCTTTGCGGCCGGGGCGACTTCGACCAAGTCAAGGCCCCTGTTGTGCGCCGCTTCTAGCGCTTCTTCTCGGGTGAGGACACCCAGCATTTCGCCTGAGTCCAGAACAACACGCATTTCCGTGGCTCTGATTTCCTCGTTGATCTTTGGACGCTGATCCTTGCTAATACGTAAACCTCCTGTGATGTTGTGGGTGAGCCGATCCTGATATATTGCAAAGCCCGAAGGCGTATGCCACGTTAGCAGGCTGCTGAAAAACCCTCATCTGCGGTGTTGCTCGCCGTCGCGCGTCACTGCAACGTACGGGGAGTACGCTTCATTCCTTGCTCCGCGAGCGCCTTGCACCTGAGCATTTTTCAATTGCCTGCGTCTTTTGAGGTATTTCAGCAAGCTGTTAGGGGAAACCGATGATGTGGGCTGGTGCCACATGGTAGCCCATCGCCAGACGGGCCCGGTTGTTCTCCTGGTGAAATCGCTCCAGCAGTTCTTCCCAGCTGCTGGCAAAGGTATCCTTGTGCCCGTAGGCGCGCACCGCGAAGATTCGCTCTTCCAGTTCCTTTTTTCCCACCACCAGGGTGTAGGGGTGCTTCTGGGTCTGGCTGCGTCGAATCTTCTTGCCCATGGACTCACTGGACGCATCCACTTCCACTCGATAGCCAAGACGGGTGAGAATCTGGCGCAGCTGCTGACAGAAGGGCAGCAGTTCATCATTCACGGGAATGATACTGCACTGCACCGGTGCCAGCCAGAAAGGCAGGGCTCCCGCAGTATGCTCCAGATAAAGGCCCATGAACCTTTCAATGGAGCCCAGCACGGCGCGGTGAATCATAACCGGTGCCTGGCGCTGTCCCTGCTCATCCACGTAACTGGCGCCAAAGCGCTGGGGCATGGAGAAGTCCAGTTGCACGGTTGCCAGCTGCCAGGAGCGGCGGATGGCATCGCGAACCTGGAAGTCGATCTTGGGACCGTAGAAGGCGCCATCGCCCTCATTGATGGAAAACTTCACGCTAAGGCTGTTCAGGGCTGCTGCCAGAGCGGATTCAGCCTTCTGCCATATCTCGTCACTGCCGATACTTTTTTCGGGCCGTGTGGACAGGCCGATGGCGATATCCTCAAAATCGAATACTTTATAAGTTTTCAGGATTAAGTCAATCAGATTTTTGATTTCGTCTTCGATCTGATCGGGACGGCAGAAAATATGGGCATCGTCCTGGCAGAATGTGCGTACGCGCGTCAGCCCCTGGACTACCCCGCTGCGTTCGTAGCGGTGCAGGCGGCCGAAGTCGGCATAGCGCACGGGCAGGTCGCGGTAGGAGCGGCTTGAGGCGCCATAGATCATCACGTGGGTAGGGCAGTTCATGGGCTTGAGGGCATTATGCTGCCCATCCAGCTCCGTGAAGTACATGTTTTCCACGTAGTTGTCATAGTGACCGCTGCGCTTCCACAGTTCCACATCCATGACCTGGGGCGTGATCACTTCGCCGTACCCGTAGTAGCGGTACATTTCGCGGATAAACTCCAGCAGCTGGTTGTAAACCACGGTTCCCTTGGGGTGGAAAAATGGTGAGGCCACGGCCACTTCCGGGTCAAAGTGGAACAGATCCAGTTCTTTGCCCAGCTTGCGGTGATCGCGCTTTTTCGCTTCTTCCAGGAAAAACAGGTATTCCCTGAGCTCTTTTTCCGTGGCGAAGGCGGTTCCGTAGATACGCTGCAGCATGGGCCGCTTTTCATCTCCACGCCAGTAGGCCCCGGCGATGCTCAGGAGTTTGAAGCTGCCGGCGCCAAGCTTTCCAGTGCTGGGAATGTGCGGACCGCGACACAGGTCCAGGAAACTGCCCTGCTGATAGATTCCCACCTGGTCATCAAGAATATCCTGCTGCAGGAGCTCCACTTTGAAGAGTTCTCCCTGTTGCTTGAAAGTGTTTATGGCTTCGGCGCGTTCCATTTTGCGACACACGAAGGGTTGGTCGGCGGCGGCGATTTCCGCCATGCGCGTTTCAATCTTTTCCAGATCCTCGGGCACGAGGCGGTGTTCCATATCGAAGTCGTAGTAGAAGCCTTCGCTGGTGGAGGGGCCGATGGCCACTTTCACCTTGTCGCCACCAAAGAGGTCCTTGACGGCCTGGGCCATGATATGGGAGGCAGAGTGGCGTAGTACGTCCAGGCCTTCGGCGGAGCTGGCGGTGATGATTTCCAGAGTGGCATCTGCCGTCAGGGGGGTATTCATATCAACCAGGACACCATCTACACGGGCGGAAACGGCATCTTTGGCCAGACGCCTGCCAATGGACAGGGCGACTTCCATGGGAGTCACCGGGCTGTGTTCAAAGTGTTTCTGGGTACCGTCGGGGAGCGTGATGCATAGCATGGGTGTTCTATCCTTTGTTCAGTTTTCTCTGTGCTCTATCGTTTTATTCAATGCCCAGTTCGCGCAGCAGGGAGTTGACGGCGTGCTGGTCCCGCTCGATTTTGGCTTCCTCTTCAGCGGGCCGCCTGAAGGGGAACGGTTCCTGGGCCGTTGGCTGAGAGGCTGATGTCTGCACACCAAGGGGGATCAGGGAATCCATGTCGGCCAGCGTGGCCTTGAAGTCGCGCAGCTTCTTGCTGAGCTTCTGGATACGCTGTTTGGTGATGTCCTGGAATTCCATGGCGCCCATGATGTTAAAGACGTGGTCAATGGACTGATCCACATCCTTGACCAGTGCATGGACTTTCTCCAGGCGTTGTTGGCTGTCAAGGCTGCCAAACTGGGCGCGGGTTTCGGTGAATTCGTCCTGAAAGGCGTTATTGCTCTGCAGTATCTTCTCGGAAAGATCAAGGATCCGGTTGGTGCTGCGTTCAGCGTATTTGCTGCTGTCATAGAGCGCGGAGATGATGGCGGGAACTTCTTCCCTGGCGGTATTGATAGTCACTTCACTGGCAATGAGCAGCGACTGGATGCGCGAAAGAAGCATGCCGATTTCGGGATCGCCATGGAAGTCGGAGGAAAAGCTGCCTGCCAGGAGTTCGTCCAGGTAGAGCGACACTTCCTGCTCGGTATCCTCACGGCCCGCTACGGGCTTTTTTTTTTCAGTTTCTTCAGGACTTTGCGGCTCGTCCGCCTTGTCCAGGATGTCTTCCAGGGGCTCCGGGACAAAGTCTTCTTCAAAGCGGCCGGGTACTGTGCCCGGCCAGCGGAAGGCGGTTTCGATATTCCACTCGTCCTCACCGTTCTCACTGGCGATGTCCTGCTTTTCAACGGAGTTCAGGATACTGTCCAGGTCTTCAAGCTCAGCGGCGAGGGAATCGGGGGTATCCAGTTCCTCCAGCTCGTCTTCACTGATGCGCATGGAGGTTTCCCCCATGATTTTTTCCAGTTCGGCCTGCTGACGGGAGAGTTCGCCCATCACTCCATCGAGAACGGCGTTGTGATCCGGGGATACTGATGCTGTCTGCGCAGCGGGAGATATCGGCGGTACCTCGGCGGCAGGCCCGGGCAATTCCTCAACTTCCACCGAGGCTTGAGGCTCGCTTGGCGCCCCCGGTGGTTCAGGCTTTTTTCCGGCAGCCTCTGCTTCGGCGAGCTCCGCCAGACGACGTGCGTTTTCGGCTTCGCGTTTTTTCAGTTCCAGGGCAATCAGCTCATCTATGCGCTGGGTGCCGTCGTCGGAAGGCATTTCCTCTTCAGGCTCTTCCTGTTCTATCTGCTGGAGCTTTTCCAGCCTCTGGGCGTCTTCAGCTTCGCGTTTCTTGAGTTCCAGCGCGATCAGCTGGTCAAGATCATCCAGTTCCTCGGCGGGCAGGCTGGAGAGCTCTTCGCCCATCTGGGGAAATTCTTCCTCAGGTTCTTCCTCTGGCTGCTGTGCCAGCCTTCGGGCGTCTTCGGCTTCACGCTTCTTGAGTTCCATCGCGATCAGCTGGTCAAGATCGTCCTGTTCTTCGGCAGGGAGGCTGACAACCTCTTCGCCGCCTCTGGCACCTTTCGGGGTGGTTTCTACCTGCTGTGCCAGTCTCTGGGCATCTTCGGCTTCGCGCTTCTTCAGCTCCAGGGCAATCAGATCATCAAGGTTATCCAGTTCGTCTTCACTGAGGGCTGGTTTGGAAGGAGTGCTTTCCTCCACGGGGGCCATGGCAGTTGCCACTGGCGTCTGCGGTGCGGGTGTGGGGGCTGGCTTGGCGGCCTTGGGCTCGGATTTCGGGACAGCGACGAACTCTTCAATCGCGGTTCCCTGCCCGCGTTTTATCTTGCGTTCAAGCTCGCTCTCATAGTAGCGGCCACTCTCGTTTTTGAAGCCGACAACGCGGTTGAGATCTATGATGATCAGCAGGCGCTTGTCGGTTTTGCCGACGCCCAGCAGATACTCGTTGCTGATGTGTCCGATCAGAGGTGGGGTGGGGTCAACCCGGTTCACGGGAATTCGTATGACCTCTGTCACGCTGTCCACAACGAATCCCATGGTTTCATGGGCCAGATCGATCACCATGATGCGGGTGTCGTTGTCGAAGTTGTCGGGAAGGCCAAAGCGCTTGCGCAGATCAATAACGCAGATAACCTTGCCGCGGAGGTTGATGACTCCCTTGACGAAGGGCTGGTTTTTGGGCACTCGGGTGATGTGCATGCGCTTGTTGATTTCCTGGATATTGTGAATATCTATACAGTACTCTTCTTCACCCAGCTTGAAACCAACTAACTGCAGGGTGCTGTCCATATTTTCCTGCTCTTCGGATCTCGCGTGGTGCTGGCGCTCCAGAGTCGTCATGATCCCCCCTCGCCTACGGTGTTTCGCTGTTTTTATTCATGAAATTGATCTGACCGACGATATTCTTGAGCGACTTCACGGAAGTGGCGTTCTCATCGGCTGCCGCCACGGGACGAGCTTCGCGCATATGCTGTACCACGGCCATGTCGTAGGGCAGGTAGCCGATAAACTTCGCTTCCAGCAGCAGGTACTTGCGGATGATCTCCTCCAGGCCCTGTCCGACCCTGCGGTCACCGTCTTCACGGACCATGTTCATGATGATCAGTGGACGGACTTCCTTCAGGGTGTTCTGCAGCTTTTCAGCCATTTCCGGCCGGAACTCCCCGATCTCCTCAATGAGATGGCGGGTCTTGAAGGTCTGTTGAGGGTTCTCGGCGTACTTCTTCAGTATATCGGTAATAACGGAGTTCCCCTTGAACAGTTCCATGGTCATGCGGAAAATACAGTTTTTCAGAAAGCTGTAGACGTTTTCCACGCTGGTGGGTTCCGGTGTTACCACCACGACGCCCCAGTCAGCTGTCAGGAACATGTCAATGCGATCCTGGGTGCTGCCTGCGCCCAGGTCAAGAATGACGTAATCGGCCTTGAGCTTCTGGACGGAGCGTATGAACTTGCCTTTCGTGGCATGGTGCATGTTGATAAGCGGCGTTACGTCCACGTGGGCGGAAATGAGCCGCAGATTGGGATAAGGTGTTTCAACGGCGACATCTTCCATATCACTGATACGAGCTGGCTTGGAAACAAAATCCGCCAGGGAACGGTCGGGTTTCCCCATTCCCAGGCAGGTATGCAGGTTACTGCAGCCAAAATCAGCGTCTATGACGATAGTGCGCTTGCCGTATTTGGCCAGCAGTATAGCGATGTTGGATGATATCAGGGTTTTGCCGACCCCTCCTTTGCCGCCGCCGATAGCCAGAATTTTGGTCTGTTGTCCACTACTTGCCTTCATGGTGCTCCCGATAACGCTTTATAAGAAACAAAGTCAAAAAATATGAAGCCGCTGCACAGCACAGCCCTACCACTCCAAGCCCGATCAGAAGCTGAATCAGATAGGGCTTCATCACCTCAAGGGCATTGTCCATGCCCAGGGAGGTCCACTCAAACTCCTGGTTTTCTCCATAGGGATAGACCAGCATTCCGGCGTGAAAGCTTATCCACAAAAGGGGGACGAAAGTCACCGGATTGGTGAACAGCGACCCGGAGACAACGGCTACCACGTTCAGGCGCAACAGCCATGAAAGCGCAATGGACAAAGCCGTCTGCACACCAAGCAGAGGGATAAATGCAATATATACCCCTATTGCAAAGGAAATTGCAATCTTTTTGGGAGGCGCGTCCAGGTGGATGATGCGCTGGTACCACCCTCGCAAATCCACATAGGGGCGCAGTCGCCGTCGCCACAGTCGCAGGTAGACTCTCTGCCGGTTAGCTCTCCGGCGCTTCTGTATCCTCATGTACCACCGAATCAAGTGGTTCGGTCAGCGCTATTTCCAGCACTTCCCGCACGTGCTTGACCACATGTATCGTCAGTGTATCGCGTATCTTTTTGGGAATATCGCGCAGGTCCTTTTCGTTGCCTTTGGGTATGATAATGGTTCTGATGTCTCCACGGGCAGCTGCCAGGGCCTTTTCCTTCAGCCCGCCGATGGGCAGGACATTGCCGCGGATGGTGATTTCACCGGTCATGGCCACGTCATGGCGTACGGGAATGCGGCAGATGTCGCTGACGATGGCCGTGGCGATGGTGATGCCTGCGCTGGGCCCGTCTTTGGGTATGGCTCCCGCCGGCACGTGCACGTGGTAGTCACGTTTGCTGAAAATATCCGTTTTCAGCTTCAGCTCCAGGGCCAGGTGCTTGGCATAGGTCAGGGCCGCGTGGGCAGACTCTTTCATGACATCTCCCAGTTGCCCGGTGAGCATCAGATTTCCCTTGCCCGACATGCTGGCGACTTCCACCAGGAGGATTTCTCCGCCCACCTGGGTCCAGGCCAGGCCATTGACCACGCCGATATTGTCTTCCTTGTTCTCCTCATCGGGCAGGAACTTTGGCGTGCCCAGGTAGTGGTGGAGGTTGGTGACGCTGATGCGGTGGATCTTTCTGTGGCCATCGGCGACTTTTTTCGCCACCTTGCGGCACAGCTTTCCCAGTTCCCGTTCCAGGTTGCGCAGTCCCGCTTCGCGGGTGTACTGGCGTACCACCTGTTCCAGGGCTTCCTGGGAGAGGTTGATATACTCTTCGCTGATGCCGTTGGCTTCCATCTGGCGGGGAATCAGGTACTTGCGGGCGATCTGCAGCTTTTCCTCTTCGGTGTAGCTGGAGAGCTCAATGATCTCCATGCGGTCGCGCAGAGCGGCCGGGATGGAGTGCACATTATTGGCGGTGCAGATGAACATGACACCGCTGAGGTCGTAGGGCAGGCCGATGTAGTGGTCCTGGAAGCTGTTGTTCTGTTCGGGGTCCAGCACTTCCAGCATGGCGCTGGAGGGGTCGCCCTTGTAGTCGTATCCCAGCTTGTCAATCTCATCCAGCATGAACAGGGGGTTGACGGTTCCGGCCGTCTTCATGCCCTGTACGATCTTGCCCGGCATGGCGCCCACGTAGGTGCGACGGTGGCCGCGAATTTCCGCCTCATCGCGCACGCCTCCCAGGGAGATGCGCACGAACTTGCGTCCCAGGGCGCGTGCAATGGATTTGCCCAGGGAGGTTTTGCCGGTTCCCGGAGGTCCGGCGAAGCAGATGATGGGCCCTTTCATGTCGGGCTTGAGCTTCTTGACACCCAGGTATTCAACAATGCGGTCCTTGATGTCCTGCAGCCCGAAGTGGTCTTCGTTGAGGATCTGCATGGCTTTTTTCAGGTCCAGGTTATCCTTGGTCTTCTTTTTCCAGGGGATTTCGATGAGCCACTCCAGGTAGGTGCGGATGATATTGGCTTCGGAGGCGTCCTGATGCATGCGGCGATAGCGCCCCAGCTGTTTCATGGCCTCCTTGTGGACATCCTTGGGCATGCCGGCCTTGCTGATCTTCTCTTCCAGCTCCCGCACCTCTTCGCCCACATCGTCAGTGTCTCCCAGCTCCTTCTGAATGGCTTTGAGCTGTTCGCGCAGGTAGTACTCCCGCTGCAGCTTGTCCATTTCGCCTTTGGCTTCCGTCTGAATCTTCATCTGCATGTCAAGCAGCTTGAGCTCCTTGGACAGCAGGTCGTAGACGCGGCGCAGGCGCTTGACCGGATGGGGTTCCGCCAGCACTTCCTGGGCGTCTTCCACCTTGAGTGACATGTTGGCGGCCACGATATCGGCCAGTTTGCCCGGATCATCCATGGAGTCAATGAGCGCCAGGACATCGGGCAGGATCATGCGCCCGTACTGTACCATCTGGCCGAGGTGCTCTTTGACATTGCGGATAAGGGCTTCCGTACGCACGCCGCTGGTGTTCACCTGCAGGTCGTCGAACTGGCGCACCTCCACTTCATGGTAGCCTTCACGGGCAAAAAACTGCTCGATCACGCCCTTGCGCAATCCCTGTACCAGCACTTTTACCCGTCCATCGGGAAGGCGCAGCATACGTATGATGGATGCCACGGTGCCGGTCCGGTACAGGTCGTTTTCCTGGGGGTTCTCCTGGCTCGGATCTTTCTGGGTGGAAAGGAAGACGTATCGATTGCTGGAAAGCGCTTTATTGACGGCATTTACCGAAAGATCCCTGCCGATGAACAGGGGCAGCAACATAAAGGGGTAGACGACGATATCCCGAATGGGAAGCAGGGGCATGACCGTTGGGATATTGGCCAGCAGAGCCTCCTCAGTCACTTCCAGACTGGCGGTTTTCTCATCGGTGTTTGCGCCTGTTTCGGGCACATGCTCCTGATGATCGCTGTGTTCATCGTCCCGCTGATGGTTATTGTCCTGCATAATGCTCCTCTATCTGTATTTCGTAATGGTGTTCTTTGGGTATGGTGATGGTGAGAACCCCCAGGTCATAGCGGGTGGATATGTCGCGCGGGCGCACCGGCGCACTCAGATGCACAACGCGGTGAAACTGTCCCGCCTGGCGCTCCACCTGCAGGTAGCGTCCGCCCTCGGGCAGCGCCGGATGAGGCAGTTTCCCCCGGATAACCAGGTTGCCCGCCCCATAGCTCAGGTTGACCTGTTGCGGATCAATGCCGCCTGGCAGATCGATTTCCAGGAAATAGGCTTCGCTGGTCTCAAAGATATCCATTGGGGGAAAACCGGTATTCCCGAAGTGACGGGCCAGATATGATGACTGGGGCGTCATATCTTCTCCGTTTTCCATGAGAAGCTGAAAATGCAACACACTCATGCGTTCACCATAATCTGTAACTTGATCGCGCAGTATACACCAAAGCTTTGTCCCTGACTATGCCAGAATATACCCTGCATATCCCACCACGGAATCATGGTCGCCACTTACGGCGGCGGAGTCGGTATAGCCCACCAGGCTGGCATGGGAAGCCCCGCGCAGCAGGGCGTTTTCCAGGGCGACGGCAACGGGGAAGGCACCACACATGCTGATTCTGTGGCGATTCACCACTTCCAGCAGGCCGGGACTGTCCAGGGCCGCGATGCGCTCCATGGCCAGGGCATTCTTGCGGTCAGAGACGGCTTGAGACTCAAAGTGGTTCATGTCCGAGGAAGCCAGCAGCAGAACGTCTTCTCCCTGAAATTCTGCCTCCAGAGTGTGGGCCAGTTCCCGGGCGTCCTCCGGGGAGCCGCCTGCTACAGTTATGGCAATTATCTGCAGGCTGGGGTTGCGGTAGTGCAGCATGGGCAGCAGGACCTCCAGGCTGTGTTCGCGCTGGTGGGCGGCGGTGTCGCAGGTCAGGCCAAGGCGTGCCGCCAGGGTCCGGGCGTGGGGTGAAACGGGGATATCGCCCACCGGAGTGCGCCACAGGCCGGGTGGAAAGATGGAGATGGCTGAGCCAAGGCCCGTGTGGTTCGGCCCGATAATCACCACGGTGTCTGGCACCCTCACACGTGCCAGCACCTGAGCCGCCAGCTGGCCAGAATAGATCCACCCGGCATGGGGGACCACCACGGCACAGGCATCAACGGGTGCTGTGGCAGCAGCCATATGATGGTCGAGAAAGGCTCTGATCTCCCGGGGGTTGTCAGGGTAGAACATTCCCGCCACGGCACTTTGGCGAATGGTCACGGCTGAGCCTCCAGAATTTCATAGAGGGTGGTGCGTTCGGTGGGGATCTTGCCGGCGCTGCGTATAAGGTGGATCAGGTGATCCTTCTCCATGGCTTCAGAGGTTTTCGCACCGGCAGCGTGGGTGATTTTTTCCTCGACGACAGTGCCGTCAAGGTCGTTGACGCCAAAGCTGAGGGAGATCTGGGCTATGCCTTCACCCAGCATGATCCAGTACGCCTTGATGTGATCAAAGTTGTCCAGGTATATCCGGGCCATGGCCAGCGTTTTGAGGTCATCCACACCCGTCGTGCCCTGCTTGACGATATCGGTGTTTTCCGAGTGAAAGGCGAGGGGGATGAAGGCCTGGAACATGCCGGTGCGGTCCTGCAGGCGGCGCAGCCGCTCCAGGTGGTCGATGCGGTCGGCAGAGGACTCCACGTGGCCGTAGAGCAGGGTGGCGTTGGTGTGAATGCCCAGGCGATGGGCGGTTTCATGGATATCAAGCCAGCGCTGCCCGCTGATTTTTTCCGGGCAGATGCGCTGGCGCACCTCTTCGGCGAAGATCTCCGCCCCACCGCCGGGCATGCTGCCGAGTCCGGCATCAATAAGCTCCTCCAGCACCTCTTCCACCCGCAATCCGGTCAGGGAGGCAAAGTAGTCAATTTCCACGGCCGTAAATGCTTTCAGGTGCACGTGGGGGTAGGACTTCTTCAGGGCGCTGAGCATCTGGGTATAGTAGGAAAACGGCAGGTCAGGATGCAGTCCACCCACGATATGGAATTCCGTTACGGTGGAAGGCGCCTTGGCAGCTGCTTCCAGTACCTTCTCCAGGGACATGGTGTAGGCGTCGTGCTCCGAGGCGTCTTTGCCGAAAGCGCAGAACCGGCAGCGATTCACGCAGACATTGGTGTGATTGATATGGCGATTCTGATTGAAATAGACACGTCCGCCGCTTTTGCGCTGGTTCAGGATGTCAGCCATCCTGCCGAGGCCAAGAAGGTTGTGGCTGTCATAGAGCTCCACTGCCTCCGCCATCCCCAGGCGCTCGCCAGCCAGGACTTTGTGGGCAATCTTTTCCATTCCGCTGAATATGATATCTGTTTCCATGGCAAGAAGTCTCCTTAGCAAATTCTTCCGAGTGTATAACCCCCGGCTTCGCCGGGCAAGAGCTGTTACTGATTTATTGCGCCCCCTCCGGCGCTGTGGTATTGTGACAATCTGGACAATTCACAGGAAAGTGAGCCAGCGCAGCAAAAATGCCGGGCCCAGAGCGCTTCCTGTGATTCCCCAAAAAAGCAGTGACGGAGTTCCCATGGCGCAGGCTGAAGGACGAAGCTACGATTTTCTGGACACATCACACATTGACACCGGCTGCCTGGAAACCTTCGGGTACGAGGGCTACCGTCAGTTCATCCAGTATAAAAGCGCGGAATTCAGTGCCGTCTGTCCTTTCAGTGGTCTCCCCGATATCGGTACCGTTATCCTGGAATATATCCCGGAAAAGTCCATTGTGGAGCTGAAAAGCTACAAGTACTACCTGGTGAGCTTCCGCAATGTGGGCGTCTATCAGGAGCAGGCAACCAGCCGTATCTTCGGGGATCTCTGGACGGCACTGCAGCCCGCATATCTGAAGGTGGCCACGATCTATAACACCAGGGGTGGCATAGACACCACCTGTGTGGTGGAACAGGGTGATCGCAGCCCCTACACCGCTGACCCCATCCCCGGATACTGACTGAACCAGGAGAAACCCTATGGGCGCTGAACAGCTGAAGGAGCTTCAGAAGCTTTTACAGGAGAGTACCATCCTCTATGTTGAGGATGAAGATATCTCCCGTGAAAGCGTGGTTACCCTGCTGCGTCACTTCTGCCCCAATGTCCTGGTGGCTGCCAACGGTCGTGAAGGCCTGGAAATCTACCGTAATAATTCTGTTGACATTGTGATAACCGATATTCAGATGCCCGCCATGGATGGACTCACCATGGCGCGGGAAATCAAGAAGATCGACCCCTATCAGCACATTATCATCATTTCCGCCTACAACGAGACCTCCTATTTCGCCAAGGCCATCAAGAACGGTGTGGACGGATTTATTCTGAAACCCGTGGACATGGAACAGCTTCTGGAAACCTTAACCAAGACCGCTATCCGCATCCGCGAACATCGGGAAAACTTCATGTACCGGGCGTATCTGGAAGAGATGGTGCAGCAGTACGCGGGCATGCTCAAAGACAAATCCCGTGAGCTGAACCAGGAGATGACCTCTGACCGCCTGACCGGGTTGCCCAACCGGGTGCAGCTGGCGAAAATTCTCGATACAGGGCAGGTCACCACGCTGATCCTGCTGAACGTCGATAACTTCAGCCACATCAACACCACCTACGGCTACAGCATTGGTGACGAGGCCCTGGTTGCCATTGCCGGACGTCTCAGGGAGTGCATGAGCCACGGAGCTCACCTGTGCCGCTTTGCCTCTGACGAGTTCATCTGCCTGCTGCCCGGCTACTCCGTACACGAAGCCCGCGACTTCGCCCACGATGTAATCCGAAAGGCCTTCCTTCCGCCCATCCGCCTTCAGAAGAAGCAGATAGACCTGCAGATTACCTTCACCATGGCCATTGCCGAAGGCAAGGGCTGGGATCTGCTGCGCAACGCAGAAGTGGCCATGCTGGAAACCCGGGAGCTGGGCAAGAACCGCATTGCCGTCTACCAGGGAAAATCCCCCCTGGAGGCCAAGCAGAAAAACAATATCTACTGGATGAACCGGCTGCGCGCGGCCCTGGAGAACAAGACAGTTGTGCCGTTCTTTCAGCCCATTCTCAATAACCGGACGGGGAAAATAGAGAAATTTGAATGCCTGGCCCGCATCTGGGAGCAGGGGGAAATCATCTCCCCTTTCCAGTTCCTGCAACCGGCCAAACAGGTGGGATTGCTGCCTGCCATCACCAGGAGCATTGTCGAAAAGTCATTTGCCCACTTCAGCGGAAAACCCTACCAGTTCTCCCTCAATATCATCGATGAGGACCTGCGGGAGGGCTATCTGGTCGACTACCTGAAGGAAGCTTTTCAGCGCCATAACGTCAACCCTGGACAGGTCGTCTTTGAAATCCTCGAAGGGGTCAGCGTGTACGCCTCCCATGGCATTATCGAGCAAATGCAGGCCCTCAAAGAGCTGGGATGTCAGATCGCCCTGGACGATTTCGGTGCCGAGCACTCCAACTTCAGCCGCCTTATGGATCTGCAGGCGGATTACGTGAAGATCGACGGGATGTTCATCAAGAACCTGGACAAGGATCCCCGCAGCGTCACCATCACCAAGGCCATCATCAACCTCACCAACAGCCTGGGAATTCAGACCATCGCAGAATACGTCTGCAGCCGCGAAGTCCATGAAAAGGCCTGCGAGCTGGGGATATCGCACTCCCAGGGCTTTTATGTGGGGAAACCGCTGCCAGATATAGTGGAGACACCCTTCCTGCCGGAATAACAGCAGATTTCCAGATGCTCAGGCTGGCTCCAGGAGCACAATCTGGTCGCCGCGCTTGACCTCGCCACCGTGCAGAACCCGTGCGAAAATCCCCTCCTTCGGCATCACACAGTCACCCGCCTGATAGAATATGGCGCAGCGCTCGTGGCACAGTTTGCCGATCTGGGTGACTTCCAGCAGAATATCACTGCCTACTCGCATGCGCGCACCCACTGGCAGCGTGTGCAGTTCAATGCCAGTGGTCGTGAGGTTCTCCGCGAAATCCCCCGGACCAACCGTCAGGCCGGCCGCAATCATCTTGTGGATACTCTCCATGGCCAGCAGGCTGATCTGACGATGCCAGTCGCCGGCATGGCCGTCGCCCACTATCCCGAAATTTTCCTGCAACTGGGCCCTGCCCACATCTTTTTTGCGCTGCCCCTTCTTTTCGCTGGTACATACGGCCAGAATCTCTGCTTGTTTCATGGGTTCACCACCTGTTTATATATACTTAGTAATTACGTAATTTTTGCATCACCGAAACAACGGATTGTTAGCGTCTTCCCTGCTGTCATGCTGAAATGAGGGGGAGTGGTTCTCCACAGACTGCGTCGCTTGCATTACCTTTACCTTCTTTATGAGTTATTTGCCACTTTTGGGTCGCCAAAAGTGGCGCAAAAGCGACCCCCAGTGCTGTCCTTATCAGCCGTCCGCTTGCCTGGAACTGGGGACCGCAAACAACCGCCCTCCATGGCTTTTGGTTTGCGGTTGCCGCCCTCGTGGCGTCAACCCTGCGGGTCCATCGCGTTCCAGTCTTCGCGTTCTGGCTGGGCCAGCACACGGGGGAAAGGCAGATGCAGACCGTCCCCCCCTGAGCCCGTCCGGTGAGTGCGAAGCCTGGCTGGCAAGACCCGAACGGGACACTCACAGGAAGTGAGTGGTCCGGCAGCACTGCAGGGATGCAGTGTCTGCCGGATCTCCAGAACAGGCGAGCAGGCGAGCCGGAAAAACGGGCGTTCGGGGGGCGCGTTTTTGCGTCCTTTTTGCGCGGTCAAAAAGGACAATGGACACATAATCTGGATGTCGAATGAGTCAAGCGGGCAAATTGAAGGAGTTTACCCGCAGCAAACAGCAATCATTTTGACGCTTTACGACCGGATCAAGGGGTGCGAAACTTTTGCAAGCTATTCAACATCCTGTGCCACCGGGTATTTCAACTCAGCCGGAAAACGCAGTGGTTCCTGCCGGGCTGTGTCATAGAGATTGCGCAGAACGCGGACATCATCCCATACTGGCCGCCGCAGGTTTTCATTGCGGAGCAGGGCTGAGGGGTGGTAGGTCACCACTACCTGGATATCCCCATAGTGAAGGATCTTCTCGCGCATGCTGCCCAGGGTTCTTGGGGCGCCACTTTCTCCGTAGAGGAAATTGGCGGCAAATTTTCCCAGGGCCAGGATAAAGCGCGGATTCACCAGTCGGATCTGCCGTTGGAGAAACTGCTGGCAGATGGAAATTTCTCCCGGCTCGGGGTTACGGTTGCCCGGTGGACGACACTTGACCACATTGGCAATATACAACTCTTCACGCTGAAATCCTACCGCCAGCATGATCTGATCCAGTTTCTGGCCACTCTTCCCCACAAAGGGGCGGCCAAGACGATCCTCGTCAAAGCCGGGGCCTTCGCCAATCAGCATGATGTCAGCCTGGCGATTGCCCTCGCCCATGACGATGGTTTTGCGCCCCTGGCGAGCCAGAGCGCAGGCCTGGCAGTCCTTGAGATCCTCTTCCAGGCGCTGCCAGCTGTCCTGGGACGGGATGACCGCAGGCGTTGTGGTCTGGCGGGGAGGAGGTTCAGCTGCTGGTCGGGTCGTCTGCTGGAACACCGGCGGTCGGCTGGCAGAACGGGGTCCGGGGTCGGAAAGGGAGCGCAGTGCGGCGACATCGCGCACACTCAGGCGGGGGCGGCCAGAGTAGCGCAAGTGAGTCAGATAGGTAAAAGCCAGACGGTCTATGGTACTGTGCATTGCATTGCCACCTGATCCAGTATGGCATGGGCCACCTGAATTTTTGAACCGGAAAACTGGCCGTGGGAGCCTGCGGGAGTAAAGATCTCCACGGTATTTTCATCGCGGCCGAAGCCGCCGTGGTCGGCTCCCACCAGATTGGCTATGAGCATATCGGCACCCTTGCGCTGCAGTTTTTCCCTGGCATGGCGCTCCAGGTCGTGGGTTTCCGCAGCGAATCCCACAATATACTGTCCCGGCTGGCGGGACTGGCAGAGGGTATGGAGAATATCGGGGTTCCGGGTCAGGCTGAGCGTTGGCACGTCATCTTCGCGGGTCTTCTTCCACTTGATGCTCCCTGGCTCAGCTGGCGCAAAATCCGCAACGGCTGCGGCTTTGATGATGACATCCGCATGGTGGCGCTGCTCCATGATGGCCGCGTGCATCTGGGTTGCGGTCTCCACGGGGATACACCGGACGCCATAGGGGACGCTCAGGCTGACGGGACCGCTGACCAGCGTGACTTCAGCCCCTCGCTGGTACAGTGCCTGGGCAAGGGCGTAACCCATTTTTCCCGAGGAGTGGTTGGAGAGGTAGCGAACGGGGTCGAGGGGTTCACGGGTGGGGCCGGCACTGACCAGTACGCGCTTGCCCGCGAAGTCCTTACGCGGTTCCAGCAGATGCAGGCTGTGGGCGTAGATATCTTCAATGGGCGCCAGCTTGCCACGACCAATGTCGCCACAGGCCAGAGAACCGCACCATGGCTCAACAAAGTGGACGCCATCGGTACGCAGAAGATCCATGGCGCGGCCTGTGGCCGGATGTTCCAGCATGGCGGTATTCATGGCAGGGGCGACCAGGACGGGCTTGCGGCAGGCCAGATAGAGGGTGTTGACGGGATTGTCGGCAATGGCGGCAGCCATTTTCCCCAGCACACTGGCACTGGCCGGCGCGATGACAAAGAGATCGCACCATTTGGTCAGTTCAATGTGTTCCGCATTGGTGCGCACACCGAGGGCGAACTCATCGGTGTACACCGGCGAACCGCTCAAAGACTCCAGGGTGAGCGGTGTGACAAAGTGGCGGGCATTGGTGGTCATGCATACCTTGACGCTGTGGCCATCCTTGACGAAAAGCCGTAGCAGGTCGCATGCCTTGTATGCCGCAATGGAACCGCAGATGCCGAGCAGTACGTTCATCAGTCGTGCTTGGGAGCCTCAACCCGTTCTGCGTTGAGCAGGCCAAGGGAGATTTCCTCAAGGGCCTGGGTCGGAAACTTGGTGTAGCTGGAGTCGGAGATCATGGGATGATCCCTGACCAGGGCCAGGTCATTGGCGCGCTTCGCGGCAACGCTGGTCAGTACAAAGCGGTTGTTGAGAAAAGACGAGTCCTTGAGACACTTTTCAATATTGATGAAGGCCATCACTCACTCCTGTTGGGAAATTTTCACTGGGTATGGATTACTGCCCCTCGGGGGCGATTTCGATATGAATGTCTGCCAGCTCGCTCAGCGGCCGCCGCCGGTTCTTGCGCAGCTCCTCGGCGGTGAGAATGCTGGCCAGCTGTTCGTAGGCCTGTTCAAGGTCTTCATTGACCACCACGTAATCAAAGTGGCTGTACTGCAGGATTTCCTCTTCGGCGTTCTGCAGGCGCAGTTTCACCACTTCATCGTCGTCGCGACCGCGGGAGGTCAGGCGTTCGCGCAGATCCTCCAGACTGGGGGGAAGGATAAACACCAGGATGGCCTCGGGCATCTTCTTTTTCAGCTGGAAGGCCCCCTGGTAGTCGATATCCAGCAGGACGTTCATCCCCTGTTCCATGGCCTGGTACAGGTACTGGAACGAGGTTCCATAATAGTTTCCATGCACGGTGGCGTACTCCAGGAACTTGCCTTCCTGAATCATGGAGAGGAATTCATCCAGTTCCACAAAAAAATAGTCCCGGCCATTGACCTCGCCGGGGCGGGCTTCACGGGTGGTATGGGAGATGCTCAGCTGGCACTGGGGATAGCGCTGTACCAGCATGCGGCTGAGAGTGGTCTTGCCCGCTCCGCTGGGTGCGGTGAGGACAAGGATATTCCCGGAAAAAGTTTTCGGCATGACTCTTCCTGTATTTCTGGACAGCACATTCTGAGGATTCCCCGCGCGGGGATCTACTCGACGTTCTGCACCTGTTCGCGTATTTTTTCCAGTTCGGAGCGCACTTCCACACTCAGGCGGGAGATGCGGCTGTCGGCGCTCTTGGAGGAGATGGTATTGATTTCACGCTGCATCTCCTGCAGCAGAAACTCGAGGCTGCGGCCAACGGGGTCGGCAAGCTGCAGGTACTCCCGGAACTGCTGTACATGGCTGTTGAAGCGGATTATTTCCTCGGTGACATCGGACTTGTCTGCGATCACTGCCGCTTCCTGTACAATGCGTCCTTCGTCCAGGCCACTTTCCATTCCATGATCTTCCAGCAGCTTTTTCAGGCGGCTGCGGTACTTCTCCACCAGGGCTTGCGGGGTATCGGAAGCCATGGAGTCGATCTCCACCATCTTACCCTCACAGACATCCAGGCGGTAGAGGATGTCGTCCTGCAGCAGTTTTCCCTCCTGCTTGCGCATCTGGGTCAGGCGATCCAGGGCCGTGTCCAGTGCTGCCATCAACGCCTGCTGGAAGAGCTGGCGATCGGGAATACGTTCCTCGCGATCCAGCAGGTTTTCCAGGCGCAGAAAGTCCTCCAGTCGAACATTGCGATCCAGCCCGTAGCGGTCGAGGATTTCCGTGAAGGTCTTGTAGTATTCATCGGCCAGGCCGCGATCCAGCGAGATCACATGGGCCGAGGAGTCGAGAAAGGAGACTTTCAGGAATATCTCCACGCGCCCTCGGGCCACGCGTTCCTTGACCCGGTTTTTGATGGTCTGTTCGAACTCCCCCAGCGGTGGACATTTGGCTCGCAGGGAGCACTCAAAGAAGCGGTTATTCAGGCTCTTGATCTCGCAGCTGGCACTGATGCCCTCGGTCGCAAAGACTCCACTGCCGAACCCTGTCATACTGGTCAACATATTCCCCACCCCGTGACGCCTGCAGGCGATATTAGAGTCTTTCAATGATTCGCTTGGTATCCAGCAGTACTACCGCTTCCGTGGCCTCCAGGGCTTCATCCCAGAAGTGCCCGGCCATCAGCTGCTTCACATGGGAGCTGATCACGGAAGTCATCAGTTCCCGACGATCCTTGTGCATGCCGATAATTTTCTGTTCTATGGCCATGGTCAGGCTGAGCACCTCAAGGGAGCTGTGCACCGGGAAATCCATGCCAACGGTGTTCAGCATCTGGGGCGAAAAGAGGTATTCATCAGCGCAGCCAACCACGTCGCTCGTGCTGACTCCCTCGAGCAGCCTGGACTGACACTGCTGGCGCAGGGTGGCGGTATCCACTTTGCCGCTGATCTCCAGCTGGCGCAGGGAGTTCAGGATATAGTACTCGATCCCGGAAAAGGCACTGGTTGAGGCGGTTTCGGCGCCCATGAGATTGATGGTGACCGCCTGGTATCCCTGTTGTCTGCGTGTCTGGGACATGGATTGCAGCAGGTTTTTGGCAAAGCCCACCAGGTAGCCAGGATAGGAGGTGAAAACGAAGCGGCCGTTCGTGTCCACCACATGTTCACCCTGGTAGCCGAGGGCGACCACGGGACAGTGAGGGTTCGCGCTCAGCAGCTCCTGGGCAGCCGTGAAGATGTGGTCATAACTGACCGCCGTCACCAGATCCATATTGGGGCCGACAAAGCATTTGAATACCGGAGATTTGATGAATTCCGCTGTGGAAATAAAGCGGTCGGGATCATTGGTTCCCAGCATCGACTTGGTAATCATCATCATGCCACGGGTGCGTGGAATGCCACCGGCCATGATGTGGATGATCCCGTCGATCTTGCCTCCGGTGCGCTGGGAAAGTTCCGCAAAAATGGAGCGGGCTTCCTCGAGGCTGCTGGTGGCGGAAGACTCTATCAAAGAAGCGCAGAGGGCTTCATCGGGTTGATAGGCAAGTATATCCTCAGGTTTTTTCAGGGTCTTAAAGGACTCGGGATAGTCGTCATCCTTGATGCCATACCACAGAGGGGTACGAATGACCTCTATGCTCCGGGCGCGGAGTCTGGCCTCACCCTCAGGAGTAAGTTCCGGTGCCGCAAGGCAGTATATTGTCGCTCCCCGTGATACCAGTTCCGACGCGATGAAGTCAGCAAAACCCTCTTCACGGATAAGTCCATAGAAAAGAATATGCTTCCCCTGAAGATCTTTTGTCATTGACTACCTCTTTTTCTTATCATGGCGTAAGTACACAACAAGAAAATATGTAGCACATTTTTCAGATGCTGACCACAGGCAAGGCGATTTTTCAGGTGTGCCAACCAGGGGCAGGGCGTCAGGGCCGGAACTGGTCGACGCCGATAACTATCCGCAGATCAACGTCTTCCGGCAGGTCCCTTCCCTGGGTAACAATTTGGTAGTTACGCATGGAGTGCCCCAGGGTCACCGCGTCGCGGGCCAATCCGTCACGATAATGGATGTGGGTAAGCTCCTGGTCCGTGACATTTCCCGTGGACCCGACGCGGATCACATCATAGTTGCCTTTCTGGCGGACCTCTTCGGCAATGCGTTCGCCCAGCAGGGGCACACCGGAAGCGTTGATGACCTCCACCCGCAGCCTGCCGGTGGCTGCCGGCGCAGCGGCTCCTGGCAGGGGGGCGCCGGCAGCGGGGTCTTGATCGAGGGCGGCTTCTGCGGCCAGGCGTTTTTCCAGCTCCTCCAGGCGCTTGCGCAGCTCATCGTCCTGGGTGGCGCGGGCGGGCTGGGTTCGATAACTCAGCCCAAGCATATACCGACTTTCGGGTTCCAGTCCGTTTTCGGGAATGTCGCGGCCAACGGCCATGGTCAGGTTCCAGCCTGCTGCCGGATTGCCGAAGCGCAGCCCGGGCATGACGTAAATGGAGAACTGATCCTGCTCGTCTTCACCTGCCAGGCCAATGGAGGTTCCGGCTTCCAGGAGCAGGTAGCTCTGCCTCCACAGACGCTGTTCAAGGCCCATTTTATAGGAGAGCGTCCTGGTGATCTGGTATATGGCTTCGGGATCATAGTCGGGGTCGGTGGCTTCCAGGTAGGGGGCCCGGATATCGCGTCGCGCCAGGCCGATGGACGAGTGGAAGCGGGTGTCGGTGCTGAGCACTTCCGTCACCAGGAACTCGATGCCCATATTGGCCCTGCCGGTTCCCAGGAAGGGCTCACCTTCTGAGTTCACCACAGTGCCAAAGAGCGCCAGGGCTCCGGAGCGCTGCGCACGGGGACCGCCGAAAAGCTGCACTTTGGCGGAAAGCTCAATGTGGCGCAGGCCATCCTTTTCCAGTTCGCTGTCGCTGCGGTAGGGGAAACGGGCTCCCAGCTCCCAGCCCGGCGCGATGCCGGCCCGCACGCCCCAGGGAATATCGGTGGTGGTTCCCACTTCATCGGGGAAATTCTCGCGCAGAACCGGCAGGAACCAGACAAATGCCCCCTCTTCCATGACGCTGGCGCTGCCCATGGTCAGGCTGCCCGCGCCTTCGAAGTTCACCGGTGCGCTCAAAGAGGTGCCGGCGCAGGCTCCCAGTATCAGGGCGATGCCCGCGCTTTTCGCAAACACATGCTGAAGCTTAGTATGAGGAGACATCATAGTCACCATCCGCTTTGGATTTTATGAGTACGTTCTGGGGGATGCCGGCGATCACCACCTGGGCCAGCACGGTGTAGTCGTTAGAACGTCAGATCAAAGCCCAGGTTGACCATGATGGAGCGTGGGTACTCATCATCGTCAACCTCGATGCGGTCAAGGCCGTAGGCGATATCCAGGTTAAAGGTTCTGAAAAGGGTAAAGCCGGTGGTGACATAGCTGAGTTCGCTGCCGGTGAGATTTTTGCGGTAGCCGAAGCGGTAGCCGGGAATCACCCAGCTTTCGCTGAGGTAGGCTGTGCTGAGGGTAAACCATTGCACCTCGTCGCCCACGGCGTCATAGACGGGATTGGCGTCCAGGCTGGCGGACACCACCCACTGACGGTTGGGATGGTAGAGGGTACCTTCTACCTGTAACTGGGGCTCCATCTCGTATTTTTCCCGCAGGTTGATGCGGTTGCTGAAGTACGCCGCCGTATTGCAGTTGTCTTGGGCGGAGCCGCTGAGGGAGTCGCACCCTGTACCAATGGCGGGATAGGAGAGGCTGGGACTGTTGAGGTTGTTGACCGTGGCTCCCAGGCGATAGAGATGGGCCACCCAGAGGACGCCGGCATCGACTCCCAGGGCCGACGAGGTACGCTGGTTGGCGTCGAATTCGTCTTCAAAGACATCGGCCACATCGTCATCGGCGTCCATCAGGGCGATGACGTTTTTGGAAAAATCTCCCTCATAGTGCTTGAGGCGGGCACCGGCATAGAGGGTGCCGAAATGATTTTCCCATACCTGGCGGCTGTATCCCAGGCTGATCTGGCGAATCACGGCTCCCTTCAGGTAGAGGGAAGTGTTGGTCACGGCTTCGCCGCGGACTTCGTCCCACGCAATGGGGTCGTCCAGGACGCCCAGACGGGCCTGTCCCTGGTAGCTGGCGTCAAAGGTGATGCTGCCCTGCCACAGGGAGTGGGTCATGACGATCGGCATCAGGGGGACATGGACGCCACCCTGAACCTTCAGGTAGCCATCCCGGCTCATATCCACCAGGGCCTCGTCAAAGCGCTCCTTGATATCTTCCACCTCCTGCAGGGTGGAGGCGTCATCCAGGAGGTCGGAAAGGTCATCCAGTTCATCCAGCAGGTTATCCACGTCGCCAAATTCATAGCCGAAACCGATGGAGCTCAGAATGCCGAAACGGTACTGCCCTCCTTTTTTCTCAAGGGCGGCCGCTCCGGCAGCGGGATTCTGCACGCTGGCCAGCAGACTCTGATTGTGGCTGACATTGCCAAGGGTCAGGGTGGAGCCGGGAGGATGCAGTGTCCCTCCGTGCCCCACGACGGGGAAAAGCCACAAAAAAGCACCAGCCAAAAGGAGTTTCCTTCCCATACGCACCACCTGTATTTCCATAAAGAGGGAGTAATAAAACAGATAAAGGCATCCTATGGGCATGCTTACAAGGTGTCAAGTATTTTGATACCCACAATGACAGACCATCACAAGGCTTTTGTTTTGGAGCTTGAAATCCTTGGAATTTGTGGCTTGTGAAATATGCCCGCCGTGGTATCTTTTCCCTTATCTCAGACGCCAGAGGGCTCCTTGGAACTTGTCAATATTCTCCATTTCGCGCTGACCGGCATTGCCGCTGGTATTATTGCCGGCACCCTCGGGGTGGGAGGCGGGGTGATCATTGTCCCTTCCCTGCTCTATCTCTTCGCGCGCCAGGGCATGGACCCGGCCCTGGCCATCAAGCTGGCCGTGGCCACATCCCTGTCCACCATTATTGTTACCTCAATCTCGGCCATCCTGGCGCAAATGAAGCGCGGCGCCATTCTCTGGCAGGTGGTGCGTCGCTGGACACCCTATATACTCCTGGGCGCCTTTCTCAGTGGGACCGTGGCCAGCCTGCTACCTGCTTTTGCCCTGCAGGCGTTTATCGGCTGCTTTCTCACCTATGCGGGAATCAATATGCTGCGCCGCTGGACCCCAAATCCGAGGCGGCAGCTTCCCGGCGGGGTGGGGACGGCGGGAGCGGGCACCTTTGTGGGCCTGGTCTCCGGCATGGCGGGTATTGCCGGCGGAAATGTGATCATCCCCCTGCTGGTGGCCTCCAATGTTCCCATGCAGAATGCCGTCGCCACCAGCATCACTCTGGCGCTGCCCATTGCCACGGCGGGAACCATCGGTTTCGTGTACGCGGGCTGGCACAGCCTCGGCCTGCCGGCCTGGAGCCTGGGATACGTCTACCTGCCAGCGCTGCTGGGCATCGCCACCTTTACCTTCCTCAGTGTGCCCTTCGGTGTTGCCCTCTCCCATCGTCTGCCCGCTCCCAGGCTTAAGCGCATCTTTGGCCTGCTGGTGCTTCTCGTGGCTGCGCGCATCCTCTGGAAGGCCTTTTTCCCATGAACGATCGACCCGGAATCCTCTGTACCAGCGAACAAAAGCGTTTCAGCCGCCTGCGCTGGATCATCTATGGTCTGTTGGCGGCATCCTTTATCTCCGTGTTCTTCCACCGCATTGCTCCCGGCGTCGTGGCCGGTGAGCTCATGGCCGCCTTCAATACGTCGGCGGTGGCTCTTGGTTCCCTGGCTGCCGCCTATTACTACGTCTATACCGCCATGCAGATCCCTTCGGGCATTCTGGCCGATACCCTGGGGCCTCGCGTCTGCGTCACCGCCGGAGGTGTGCTGGCCGGGCTTGGCTCGCTGCTCTTTGCCCTGGCACCCGACTACTCCACTGCCATGGCAGGGCGCCTGCTGGTGGGACTGGGGGTCTCCGTCGTCTTTGTGGCTTTCATGAAGAGCAATACCCAGTGGTTCAGCGAGCGCAGCTATGGGGTTATCAGCGGGCTGACCATCTTTCTGGGGAACCTGGGGGGCGTCTTTGCTGCTGCTCCCCTGGGCCTGATCCTGGATGTTCTCTCCTGGCGCACGGTGTTTGTGCTGGCGGGAATTGTCTCGCTGGGCCTGGCCGTGGCCAGCGCCATTGTCGTGCGCAACCGGCCTGAAGATGCGGGATTTCCCTCCATTCGTGAAATGGAAGGGCAGCTGACCCACCCGGAGCGCCAGCAGTCGTGGCTGGCTGATCTGCGCCAGGTGCTGGCCAATCCGCGCATCTGGGCCGCCATGCTGATGAATGTGGGCATGCTGGGTGGACTGCTGGCCTTTGCCGGTCTCTGGGGAGTCCCCTACCTGGAGCAGGTGCATGGCATCAGCCGTACCCAGGCTTCCCAGTATACCAGCATGGCACTGCTGGGATTCGCCATCAGCTGCCTTGGCATGGGCTTTGTCACCGACCGCCTGGGCCGCCGCAAGCCGCCCATCGTCTTTTCCTGCGCCCTCTCCTGTGGGGTCTGGCTGGCCCTGATCCTGATGCCCTGGGGGCCGGGGCTGAGCGGATTTGTGCTCTACACGCTGCTGGGGATCTCTGCCGGTGGTTTTGTGGCGGTCTTTCCCGCTGCCCGCGAAATTGTTCCACCCTGGTCGGCGGGAACCGCCATGGCCATGGTCAATACCGGCAGCTTTCTGGGGGCGGCGATCCTGCAACCGGCCTTTGGCTGGGCCATGGATCTGGGATGGAGCGGTGTGATCATCGATGGAGTGCGCTGGTACAGTATTGAAGCCTACCAGCGGGGGCTGTGGCTGTGTTTCGCCTTCTGCGTCTTCTCCCTGCTGGCCAGCCTGGGAATCAGGGAGACCCGCTGCCGGAACACTTCTTTACCGGAAAATCGCGGCCCACTGGGCAAACCGGCGGGATTTTAGTAGAGTGGAAAAAAGCGCAACAGGAGGCTGCACATGGTGACACTTCCCCATATTTCCCGGGTTGCCAGTTTTGATATTGATGCCCAGTATACCTTTACGCCGGTCTGTCCCGACGAGCTTCCGGTTCCCGAGGGGACGACCATTGTGGAGGAGCTGAACTGTCAGGCGGCTCTGGCCAGTGTGCGCGTTGGCTCCAAGGACGCCCACAGCCCCTGCGCCATCTGGGTTGCCACCGAGGAGCATCCCCAGTTCAGCGCGGTGGCCGGAGAGCATGTGGATATACGCTGGAACCAGCACGCGGTTCCGGGAACCCGTGGTTTCGAGCTGATCGCGGGGCTTCCCCATCCAGCGGACTATGACTACTTTGTCTGGAAGGGCGTCGAGCCGGACATGCACCCTTACGGTGCCTGTTATCACGATCTGGCGGGGAAACTCACCACGGGAGTCATCGAGTTCCTGCGCAGTCGCCAGATTACCACGGTTCTTGTGGGAGGGCTGGCCACCGATTACTGTGTCAGGACCACCGTGCTGCAGCTGCTGGCAGCTGGCTTTCAGGTTGTGGTGAATCTGGGAGCCTGCCGGGGCATAGCCGCGCAAACGGTGGAGGCGGCCATTGACGAAATGGAGCGCTGTGGCGCCATCATCGTCTCCGGTACGGCGCAGATACGTCAAGGGCCCCAATGATTATTCAATCACTTCTGGATACCGACCTCTATAAATTCACCATGATGCAGGTGGCCTTTCACCAGTATCCGAAGGCCCATGCCGAGTATCGTTTCTTCTGCCGCACCAGCGACGCAGATCTGGGCGGCATTGTGGAAGCGGTGCGCACTGAAGTTCGCCATCTGTGCACGCTGCAGCTGACGGCGCCAGAGCTTGACTTCCTGGCCTCGCTGCCCTATATGCAGCCGGATTTCCTGGCCTTTCTGGAGCGCTTTCGCCTGGATGAAAGAAATGTCAGTGTCAAGGCTTGTGGAGACGCCAATCTGGAAATCATTATCCGGGGCGGCATTCTGCAGACGATTCTCTTCGAGATTCCCCTGCTGGCCATTGTCAACGAGCTGTATTACCAGCAGGTGTTTCCCGATCCCGACTTCAGACAGGCCTGGCAGCGCCTGTGGGACAAGGTGGAGCTGGTTCGCCAGCACCCTGACGGCGCCGACTTCCACTTTGTTGAATTTGGCACCCGCCGCCGATTCTCGCGCCGCCATCACTTCCGGGTAATGGAGTATCTGCGCAAGGAGCTTCCCGCCAACTGTGTCGGCACCAGTAATCTCCACCTGGCCCGCACCATGGGTCTGCAACCGGTGGGCACCATGGCCCATGAGTACCTGCAGATATGCCAGGTGCTGGCGCCGCAACTGCAGAAGAGCCAGCGCTACGCCTTTGAACTGTGGCGGCGGGAATATGGGGATCAGCTCGGCATTGCCCTGTCGGACATCATCACCCTGGAGGCTTTCCTGCGGGATTTCGACGCTGGTCTGGCCAGCGCCTACGCTGGCGCCCGCCAGGATTCCGGCGATCCCTTCCACTGGGGAGACAGCCTCATCGCCCACTACCAGAAACTGGGAATTGACCCCACCACGAAGACCCTGGTCTTCAGCGACGGGCTGAACATACCCAAGGCCCTGGAAATTCACCGCTACTTCCGCCGCCGTATCAGAACCCTCTTTGGCATCGGTACCAATCTCACCAACGACCTTGGCGGCTATACCCCGCTGGATATCGTCATCAAGATGACCCGCTGCAATGGCCAGCCCGTCGCGAAAATCAGTGACTCTCCCGGCAAATCCATCTGTACGGACCCCACCTATATTGATACCCTCAAGGAAGCCTTCGACGTGCAGAACCACCGTGCCGGAGACCAGAACCCATGAGCGCCACCATCAATGTCTTCATGCTCTACCTCTTTTACGGCCTGGCCTTTTTCACCATTGGTGTGGCCATCACCTCCAAACAGAAGCGCTACAGCAAGCTCAAGATTGCCCGCCACCTGTGGCTGCTGGCGGCGTTTGCCTTTATCCATGGCCTCCACGAGTGGTTTGAGCTCTACCTGATCCTGCAGAGCCAGGAAAATATCAGCCAGCAGCACGCCTATCTCACCTGGTTTCAGTACTCCCCCCAGGCCCAGGTGTGCATTCCCGTGGAGATGACCGCAGGTACCTACGCGTACCCGAACCTGGTGCGCATCGGGATAATCCTGCTCTCCTATGGTTTTTTGCTGGCATTCGGGCTGGCAATTCTCTCCAGCACCCGGCAGGTGCTGCGCAGCATCTCCGTCATTATTCCTCTGCTCCTCT
This sequence comes from Desulfurispirillum indicum S5, assembly GCF_000177635.2. NCBI lineage: Bacteria > Pseudomonadati > Chrysiogenota > Chrysiogenia > Chrysiogenales > Chrysiogenaceae > Desulfurispirillum > Desulfurispirillum indicum. Next base: position 2,660,256 of record NC_014836.1, on the reverse strand, counting down.
TTATCGGCTTTGCCGTCACCATTCAGGTTGCCGACGCCAACTGCCAGAGCGCGGAGGAGTGCCGCTTCATTCTCAGCAGGGTACGCAACTTCTTTGGCCTGCCCGCTGGCCTCATATCGGGAATTGCCCTGATTCTCTACTCCCAGCAGGTGGTCTCCATCAGTGAAAAAGGCGCCCGCAGTCTTTACTGGTGCGGTGTCAGCCTGATCGTCTACGGTGTGCTCACCGGTGCTGTTCCCTCGGGTGTCACCTTTACGCCCCTGGGGATAGACGTGGAGCTGCTGCGTGCCATCTCCGGCTTTGTCATCCTGCACTTTCTCATGCAGGCCATGCATATCTTCGATATTGAGTACCACCGGATGCTCGAGAGTACCCTCAACAAACTGGCCCACTCCAGCAAGCTGGCTTCCATCGGCCGCATGGCCGCCGGGGTGGCTCACCAGATCAATACGCCCCTGACCAACATCTCCCTGGGCCTTGATATGCTGAAAAAGCAGGCCCGTATCACCATGGCGCCGGACGATCCCCAGTACAGCAAGTGCATGAATCGCATAGAGGCCATTGAGCGCAACCTGCAGAAAGCCGCCATGGTCGCCCGCGAGCTTCTGCTCTTTTCCCGCCAGAAGGAGACGGATTTTCTGCCCCTGAATCTGAATCAGGTGATCATGGGGGCCTGCCGGCAGGTGGAGCAGCAGCTGAAGGGCTACACCGTGCGGTACCAGCTCCAGAAAGTTCCGCCCATGCTCGGCATCCCCTGGAAACTTGAGGAAATTTATGTCAATCTTCTCAACAACGCCATGGATGCCACCCCGCCAGGTGGAACCATAACGCTGGTTACCGAACTTGACGGCAAGACGATTCGTTCCCGGATCATCGACACCGGCGCCGGGATAGCTTCTGAGCACAAAGCCATGCTCTTCGACCCCTTCTTCACCACAAAACCTGAAGGCAAGGGAACCGGGCTTGGCTTGTTCATCTGTTATGGTATTATTCAGATGCATAACGGAAATATCGCCATTGAAAGCAGCCTTGGCAAAGGCACTACGGTAATCATGGAATTCCCCGCTGGAGATAACTGCTGATGAGCACAAAAACCATACTGGTGGTCGACGACAACAACGAACTGCGCGAAAATATCTGCGAAGCCCTGGAAAGTGAAAACTATACCTGCCTCAGCGCCGCCAGTGGTGAAGAGGCCATTGACATTGCCCGGAACCACGCCTTTGAGGCGGCCCTGGTGGATCTGGTTCTGCCGGGTATCAATGGCATAGAGCTTATTGGTCAGCTGCGACAGCAGCGTCCCCACGCCCGCATTATCATGATCACGGCTTACGCCACGGTGGAGAACGCCGTCGAAGCCATGAAGCAGGGTGCCAGTGACTACCTGATCAAGCCCTTCAATACCTCCGATCTGGTCATGACCCTGCAGGTGAACAGTGGTGACGACGAGGATTCCTGCTGCGATAACATCGATGAAGATGCCCTTTTTTACACCCTCTCCAATGAAATTCGCCGCAGCATCATCGATCTGCTGGGGAAAAACAGCACCATGAAATTCATGGATATCACTCGCGCGCTGGGTATTGAAGATCACACCAAGATGTACTTTCACCTGAAAGTCCTGCGCAAGGCGCAGTTCATCGAACAGACAGAGAGCGAATACGCGCTGACCCAGGCTGGACGCAGCGTGCTGGGCTGCCTGTATACGATCCACCGGAACTTCATGCAGTAGGTGAACCCTTGCCGGGCGCAACACGATGAAGCACCCGCATGGCAGTACTGCGCGAAGGCCATACATTATACCGCTGAAGGAATATCATGGAACTTGCCTGCCTGGATCTTGAAGGAGTACTGATCCCCGAAATATGGATTGCCTTTGCCGAAAAAACCGGTATCGAAGCGCTGCGTGCCACGACCCGCGATGTGCCGGACTACGATGTGCTGATGCGCCAGCGCCTGCGCATACTCGACGAGCACGGCCTGAAACTGCCGGATATTCAGGCGGTGATTGCTACCCTGGAGCCCCTGCCGGGGGCGGTCGAGTTCACCAACTGGCTGCGGGAGCGTTTTCAGCTGGTCATTCTCTCCGATACCTTCTATGAATTCGCCATGCCCCTCATGAAGCCCCTGGGCTACCCCACCCTGCTGTGCCATCGCCTGGAGGTGGATGCCCATGGCCGGGTCGTGGACTACCGGCTGCGCCAGCCGGACCCCAAACGGCAGAGCGTGCGGGCCTTCCAGCTGCTCAACTACCGGGTGATCGCGGCTGGTGACTCCTATAACGACACCACCATGCTGGCCCAGGCTGAGCGGGGTATCCTCTTCCATGCGCCCCACAATGTCATTGCGGAATTCCCGCAGTTCCCAGCCGTTGATACCTATGCCGATCTGAAAAAGGCCTTCCTGCAGGCCAGTGAGCGCCAGCTGTCCCTCTAAGGCAGCTGGAGCTGCCCCGGATGCCCTTCCCTCCCTTTTTTCGGAAAAGTGTGCTAGAGTAGCTGCGTGAATAGACTGTTGTAAGGTATTCCGCACGCTGTTCGTGGACGTTTGTGCAACCTGGGAGGTTTCCGGTGCATACACTTTCCTGTGATACTGTGGTTTTCGGCGAGGTGCTCTTCGATGTGTTTCCCGGCGGCAGAGCGGCGCTGGGGGGAGCCCCTTTTAACGTGGCCTGGCATCTGCGCGGTCTTGGGGCTGAACCGCTCTTCGTCAGCCGCGTGGGTCGCGACCCCTACGGCGCGCAGATCATGCAGGCCATGCAGCGCCAGAAGATGCTGACCGAGGCGCTGCAGCAGGATGACCACCTGCCCACCGGAACCGTTGATGTCAAGCTGCGGGAGGGCATTCCCTCCTATACCATCGCCTCTCCATGCGCCTACGACGCCATTGAACCGCCACCCGTCTTTTCCCCAGCTCCCCACGCCCTGCTCTATCACGGCACCCTGGCTCTGCGCCACAGCCGCTCTCGTCAGTCCCTGCTGCAGCTGCAGCAGACCTCCTCCCTGCCCTCTTTTATCGACCTGAATCTGCGCTCACCCCACTATGATGCCGCTACGGTTCGCGCCTGCCTGGAGCAGGCCACCTGGCTCAAACTCAATACGGAAGAGCTGCTGGAAGTGACCCGTCTGCTTGGCATGACATCGCTCATCACCGGTTTTGATGATGCCGGAGAGCTTTTCCGGGCCTTCCCCCTTCAGGGCATTGTGCTGACCTGTGGCGGGGAGGGGGCTTTTGTGCTGCTGCGCTGTGGCGAAAGGCACTTTTGCCCGGCAGTGCCCGTGTCGCATATGGAGGATACGGTGGGTGCCGGCGATGCCTTCAGCGCCGTTGCCATGCTGGGAATCATGCGGCAGTGGCCCATGGAGACGCTGCTGCACCGGGCCGCGACCTTTGCGGCGTCCATCTGCGCTGTTCAGGGGGCTCTTCCCGCCGACCATCGCCTGTATCGCCAAACCCTGCAACAATGGAATGGAGCCTAGGGGGCAGTTATGGAGTCAAAATACTATATCGTTCTCATCAGTATTCATGGTCTGATTCGCGGCAGGGATCTGGAGCTTGGCCGGGATGCCGACACTGGCGGGCAGAGCCTGTATGTGGTGGAACTGGCCAAAGCGCTCTCCCGTCACCCCGACGTGGGCCGGGTTGATCTGCTGACGCGTCAGGTTTTCGACCAGAAAGTGGACGAGTCCTACCGCGTTCCCGAAGAGCAGATCGACGCCAAGTCCTTTATCGTGCGCCTGCCCTGCGGGCCCCGCCGCTATCTGCGCAAGGAGGTGCTGTGGCCTTATCTGGATCAGTTCACCGATCAGGCCATTCGCCATATCCGCCGCGCGGGCCGCATTCCCCATATCATTCACGGCCACTATGCCGATGCCGGCTATGTGGGGGCGGGGCTGGCGTCACTGCTGGAGGTACCCTTTGTCTTTACCGGTCACTCCCTGGGGCGGGAGAAGCTGCGCAAGTTGCTGGAGAAGGGGCTCAGTGAGGAGGATATCCAGGAGCGCTACAATATCCGCAACCGCATTGAAGCCGAGGAATTCGCTTTGGGAGTGGCTTCCATGGTGGTGGGCAGCACCCGCCAGGAGATAACCACCCAGTACCGGCAGTACGAGAACTTTCATCCCCACAAGAAGGTGGTGATTCCACCGGGGGTCGATATCGAGCGCTTTCATCCTGAGCCCGCCGCTGCCGACAGCCGGGTGCGGCTTTTGCTGGAACCCTTTCTGCGCAGCCACGCCAAGCCTATGATCCTGGCTCTGTGCCGGCCCGACGAGCGCAAGAATATCGCCTCCCTCATTCACGCCTACGCTCAGCACCCTCGCCTGCGGGAACTGGCCAACCTGGTGCTGGTCATCGGGAACCGCGAAGATATCCGTGAGCTGGATACGGGGTCGCGCAAGGTGCTCTCCCACATGCTCCTGCTGATCGATCGCTACGATCTCTACGGCCATGTGGCCTACCCCAAACACCATGGCAGCGATGATGTTCCGGCCCTCTATCGCCTGGCGGCAGCTTCCGGTGGCGTCTTTGTCAATGTGGCTCTGACGGAACCCTTTGGCCTGACTCTCATCGAAGCGGCGGCCAGTGGCGTTCCCATTGTGGCCACCGATGATGGCGGGCCCCAGGATATTGTGGGCAACTGCCACAATGGCCTGCTGGTGGATCCGCTTAATACCGGGCAGATTGCCGACTGCCTGCTGGATATTCTGGAAGATGGCAGCCGCTGGCAGGAGTATTCCCGCAGTGGTATGGAAAAGGTGCGCCAGCACTATACCTGGCACAGCCATGTGGATACCTACCTCAACCATATCCGGGCCATGACCCACCTGGAAGATCCTCACACCTACGAACTGAAGCCCATGCAGAAATTTTCCATCATGGATCGTCTGCTGATCTGCGATATCGACAATACTCTCACCGGTGACCTGGCGGCCCTGCAGGCGCTGGTGGAGAAAATCAAGCGCAACAACCGGCGCGTGGGCTTCGGTGTGGCCACGGGGCGCCATATCGACAGCGCACGGGCGGTGCTGCAGGAGTGGGGCGTTCCCACCCCCGATGTTTTCATTACCGCCGTGGGCAGTGAAATTCACTACGGACACAGCGGCAGGCCCGAACACTCCTGGAGCCGCCATATCGATTATCGCTGGAACCCCACCCGTATCCGCCAGGTGCTTGAAGAGGTTCCCGGCATTCGCCTGCAGGCCGACAGCGAGCAGCGCCAGTTCAAGATCAGCTATCTGCTGGACCCGACCCGGGCTCCCAGTTTGAAGGAGATCAACCGCCTGCTGCGCAAGGCCAATGTGACCGTCAATGTGGTCTTTTCCCACAACGAATTCCTGGACATCCTGCCCGTGCGGGCCTCCAAAGGGCACGCCGTGCGCTATATCGCCCTGAAGTGGGGCATGCCCCTGGAGAATATCCTGGTGGCCGGTGACTCGGGTAATGACGAAGGCATGCTGCGGGGCGGAGCGCGGGCTGTCGTCGTGGGCAACTACAGCCAGGAACTGGAAAAACTCAAAGGGCACGAGAATATCTATTTCGCCAACACCAACTTCGCGGCGGGTGTCATTGACGGCATCCGCTACTACGACTTTTTTCAGGAGGAAGACGATGCAGCGACAGGCGATTCCGGCAACCATTGAACAGGTGAAGGGCAACCTCTTTCTCTTTTTCCGCAGGATACTGGAGATGGAAAAACCGTTGGTGCTGTGCACCGAAGTGCAGAAGGCCTACACAGAGTTTGCCCCCTGCCTGGAGCAGCCCTGTGCGAAAATGGAAGTGCTGATCGGCTCTATCCAGGAGGTGATTGTCTACGCGCCCCAGCTTTACTGCGCCCTGCGCGTGGATATCGGCAAGTGGCTCTATGTGGCCTTTGATCTGGATTCGCTCCAGTACACGGTGGTGCGCAAAAGTGTCTTTCTGAGCTTCAAGGAACAGCTGGTGGGACGCGCCGCCCGGGGGGAGTGGCGCCTGCGCCTCGATGTGGAGCCCTTCAATCAGGATTTTCCCAAGGTGCAGGACGCCAGGGATATCGGCAATGGCATCGAGTATCTCAACCGCCACCTGATTGATTTCTTCGCCGATCGCGAGAGCGAGCTGGAGCACCTGCTGGAGTTCCTGACCCTCCACCGCTACAATGGCATGCCGCTCATGGTCAGCCCGCGCATCAAGGACGTGGCTGCTTTGCGTCAGTCGGTGGAGCAGGCCCTGGAAAAACTTCGCCAGTGGGAACCGCAGACCCTTTACGACGATATCGCCCATGAACTGCAGGCCCTGGGATTTGAGCGCGGCTGGGGGCGCAGTGTGGAGAGGATCCGCACCACCATGGGACTTCTGCAGGATATCCTCAGAAAGCCCGACAGCCCCGCCACGATAGAGCACTTCCTCAGCCAGGTGCCCATGATCTTCCGGGTACTGATCGTCTCGCCCCACGGCTTTTTCGGCCAGTCAAAGGTGCTGGGTTACCCCGACACCGGCGGCCAGGTTGTCTATATCCTCGACCAGGTGCGCGCCCTGGAAGCCAGAATGCGGGCCAATGTCCATGAGCAGGGCATTGATATCGAGCCGGAGATCGTGGTGCTGACCCGTCTGATTCCCGAAGCCCAGGGAACCACCTGTGATCAGCGCGAAGAGCAGATCTGGGGCACCCACAACGCCAGGATTCTGCGGGTGCCCTTCCGGGACGACCATGGCGAAGTGATTCCCCACTGGATCTCCCGTTTCCATATCTGGCCCCATCTGGAGCGCTTCGCCTTTGATGCCATCACCGAAATCCGGGGCGCCATGGGTGGACGGCCCGACCTCATCATCGGCAACTACTCCGATGGCAACCTGGTGGCCACCCTGATCTCCCAGACCCTGAAGGTCACCCAGTGCACCATCGCCCACGCCCTGGAAAAGTCCAAGTACCTCTACAGCGACCTCTACTGGGAGGACAACGAAGAGGACTACCACTTCTCCATCCAGTACACCGCCGACCTCATCGGCATGAATTCCGCCGACTTCATTATCTCCAGCACCTATCAGGAGATCGCCGGCAGCCCCACTGGCATCGGCCAGTACGAAAGCTACAAGACCTTCACCCTGCCGGGCCTCTATCAGGTAGTCAACGGCATCGACGTCTATGACACCAAGTTCAATATCATCTCTCCCGGCGCCAATGAGGAGGTCTTTTTCCCCTACACCCGGAGTGAACGGCGCCTGCACGCCCTGCACCCGGAGATTGAAGCCCTGATCTGTGGAGAACCGGATTCGGTCAGTCGCGGCAGGCTGCTGGACCCCGCAAAGCCCATTATCTTCAGCATCGCCCGCCTGGATCGGGTCAAGAACCTGACCGGCCTGGCCCGCTGGTTTGCCGCCAGTGACGAGATGCGCCAGCATGCCAACCTGGTGCTCATCGCCGGCCATGTGGACAAAGCCAACTCCAGGGATGAAGAGGAGCGCGCCCAGATTGATATCATGCACGGCATTTTTGACCAGTACGCCCTGGATGGCAGCGCCCGCTGGCTCGGCATCCAGCTGGAAAAGCAGATGACCGGCGAGCTCTACCGCTATATTGCCGACGGACGGGGCATCTTTGTGCAGCCCGCCCTCTTTGAAGCCTTCGGTCTGACCGTCATCGAAGCCATGACCACCGGCCTGCCCGTCTTTGCCACCACCTTCGGCGGCCCGCTGGAAATCATTCGCCACGGCGAGTCGGGCTTCCACATCGACCCCACCGATGACGAAGCCAGCACCGCCGTCATTGTCGACTTTCTGCGGGAGTCGGCCCGCAATCCCGCCAGCTGGGACGCCATATCGCGCAGTGCCATCGCCAGGGTGGAGGAAAAGTACAACTGGCCCCACTACGTTGAGCGTCTGATGACCCTGGCCAAGGTGTACGGCTTCTGGAAACACATGACCAAAAAAGACCGCGAGGAGATTCGCCGCTATATTGAAATGTTCTATGGATTGATGTACCGCCCGCTGGTGCAGCGGTTTATGACAGGCCCCGGCCAGCAGTGAAAAACAGCAACACTCTTCAGAAGCAGGGTGTGGAACTTCAGAGCACAGCGCGCTACGCCAGCTGCTGCAGAAAGAACTGCACCACCAGCAGGCAGGCTACCACGGCCAGCAGCCAGTGCAGCCAGCGTTTATAGGTGGCCACGGGCAGTCGATCCCGTAAGCGCATGCCAAAGAGCAGACAGGCCACGGAAAGGGCCAGCAGCGGCAGGGAGAAGAGCATCAGCTCAATGCTGATCTGTCCGAGGGAGGCAAAGGTGATGGTCTGGGATATTTTGCCCACCAGAAAGCACAGGTTGAGGATCTGCACCATGGCCAGGGGGGGCAGGCTCAGCTCCAGCAGGTAGATCAGCAGAATGGGGCCGCTGACATTGACAGTTCCCCCCAGCAGGCCAGCCACAAAACCGGTTCCCACAGTGCTGGAGCGGGGGTGCCTGTGCAGGAACTGGAATGAGATGCGGGTGGAGCGCAGGGTGGTGTACAGGTAGAAAAACAGCGCAAAAGCCAGGATCAGGCGAAAGGGGTTGGGGTCGGAATTCACCAGGATAATGGTTCCCAGGACGCTGCCGGTCAGCATGAACAGGGCCAGGGGCCAGTAACGGCCGATGCTCTGGGCCCACTGTCCGCCCCGGTAGATGCTCATCACATTGACGACGATATTGGGAACCAGGGTGACGATAATCGCTGTCTGCACGTCTGTCACCAGGGCAATCAGCGGGGTTACCACCATGGGAAATCCGATCCCCAGCGCGCCGTGGATAAATGCCGCCAGGGCGACTGCCGAAAGAACCCAGAGTATGGCTTCCAGTGAGAGAGCGTCCATGAAAACTCCGCTGCGAAGAATTGACAGAAGTGAATTTATACGCCAAGGGGCTGGTCAGCGACAAGGTTTTTGATGCGTCCGGTGCAACGGCGCGGTCGTGGCCTTTGTGACTTTTCTCCCGATCTGTCCGTCCCTGATGGCTTTTGTGCTATGCTTCCCCATAAATAACTCTTCACGGTGTAGCAGCATTCGCGCCCGCATTCCTCACGGAGACACTCGCTTTCGTCCGAGGACCTACGTCTCCGCCGCTCGCCATCCGGGTTCGCTCTCGGAACACAGGCGCTCCTGCTGAAATACAACTGCGAGACCGTGAGTGGTTACCCCCATAATAACAACGTTCGGGAGGGAGTCATGCTGCAGGTCGATTCACAACGATGCCGGCGCGACGGTCACTGCGTCAGTGTCTGCCCGGTGGCCATTATTCACCAGGATGAGCAGGGGTATCCCTGTGCCCGTGAAGATCGCGCGGGGTTGTGCATTGCGTGTGGCCACTGCGTGGCCGTGTGTCCCCACGATGCGCTGCGTCACGAAGGGCTTCCGGATGAGGGGTTTGAAGTTGCCGACGAAGGGGCACTGCCGACGGCAGAGAGTCTCGGCCAGCTGATTCGTCAGCGTCGCTCCGTGCGGGTTTTTCGCGACAAGCCCGTCGATACTGCGATTTTCGAAGCCATTCTGGCGGAGGCGCGCTTTGCTCCCACTGCCAAAAACGAGCAGTATCTCACCTGGACCATCTGGCACGACAGTGCCCGGGTGCGAAGCCTGGCCACGGAGCTGGCCTCCTGGTTTCTGGCCAAACGCAGGAACCCGCTGATCAGCGAAGCACTGCAGCAGGGGCGCGATCCCATGCTGCGCGGCGCTCCCCATCTGGTCATGGTGAGTGCTCCCCGCGAGAAGCCCTGGGCTCAGGTGGACGGCACCATTGCCCTGACCTGTTTTGAACTGCTGGCCAAAACCCATGGGCTGGGCGTGTGCTGGGCCGGTTTGCTGCAGTATGTGGTTGAGGCCGACAGGGAGTTCGCGGCCCGTGTGGACCTGCTGCCGGGGCACCGTTTCTGCGGAGCCCTGATGCTTGGCTATCCGCGCGTGGCCTGTCATCGCATCCCTCCCCGCAACGAGGCCCGGGTCAGGATGGTGTGAGGTGCTGGGGAGTATCGAGTCCTTTGTCAGTGACTTTGTCCTTCGTCACCCGTTGAATCGCCTGCCCGGTGGCGGGAGCGGGGCCATGTTCGATGCCCCGCTGGTGGGCTGCGCTGCCGCCGATGATGAACTTTTTGATCAGTACAAGCAGATCATCGGTTTCTTTCATCTGACTCCCCGTGAGCTGGTGGCGGCCCAGCAGGAAAGCTGGCAGCCCCGCGCGGTGATCAGCTGGATTCTGCCGTCGACGGAAGCGGTGCGTACCGCCAACGCCCAGGAGGCGACCTTCCCCGCGTATCTCTGGTCGCATATGCGCAGCCGGGGCGAGGATATCAACATGGAGCTGCGTCGCGCCCTTGCGGATTTTCTCCGGGAGCAGGGTGGGCAGGCGCTGGTTCCCCAACTTTCCCCGGCGTGGCAGAAATTTGAGGACACGCCCGTGGGCATCGCTTCAAGCTGGTCCGAACGCCACGCGGCCTATGCCGCCGGGCTGGGAACCTTCTCCATCAGCGATGGCCTGATCAGCGCCAGGGGGATTGCCCATCGCTGCGGCAGTGTCGTGACCAGCCTTGAGGTGGAGGTCACTCCCCGTCCCTACTCTTTTCATGGTGAATACTGTCTGTATATGCGAAACGGGACCTGCCTGGCCTGTGCCGGACGCTGTCCCGTTCACGCTATCGGCCCCGCGGGGCACGAGAAGGATATCTGTAATGGCTATGTGTATGGCACCACCCAGCAAGCCCTGGAGGGCCGGTACGATCTGCCCCAGATCGGCTGCGGGCTCTGCCAGACCGGGGTTCCCTGCTCCGGGCGCATTCCCTGACCGGCAGTCGGAAAGCAGCCGCCTGCGGCGTTAGCTGCGCATGTTCACGTACTGCAGGGGGATGTCCAGGTTGGCGTTTTTCATCACCTGGATGATCTCCTGCAGGTCGTCGATCTTCTTGGCGGTGACCCGCACCTGCTCATCCTGAATGGCCGCCTGCACCTTCAGGCCGGTCTCCTTGATCATCTTGACCACTTTTTTGGCCGTCTCCTTGTCGATGCCCTCCTGAATGCGGGCGTGGACGCGGATCATATTGCCGGAAGCCTTTTCTGCCTCGTCGAAGGCAAAGACCTTGGGGTCCACACTGCGCTTGATGCAGTTGGAGATGATGGAGTCCTTGATGGCGCGCAGCTTCATGTCATCTTCGGTGAGGATGGTGATGGCCTTGTCCTTCTTGTTGAGGGTGATTTCGCTCTTGCTGCCCCGGAAGTCGTAGCGGCTTTCCACGAGCTTGCTGGTCATATTGATGGCGTTGTCCACTTCCTGCAGATCAACCTGGCTGACAATGTCAAACGATGGCATGGGTTCCTCCTGTGCAACTGGGAATACTGGTGAAGCGGCAGTGCTACTGCAGTGCCTGCTCGATATCGGCGATGATGTCGTCCACATTTTCGATGCCGATGGAGAGGCGGATGTAGTCGTCGCTGATGCCGGCGGCGCGGCGCTCCTCGGTGGTCATCTGGCGGTGGGTGGTGCTGGCGGGGTGGCTGACCACGGTGCGGGCGTCACCGATATTCACCAGGTGGATGATCATCTGCACCTTTTCCAGAAAACGCTTGCCGGCTTCCAGTCCGCCCTTGATGCCAAAGCCGATAACTCCGCCACAGCGCCCGTCAAGATAGGCCTGGGCGCGCTGGTGGTCGCGGTGGGAGGGCAGGCCGGGATAGTTGACCCAGTTGACGGCGGGGTGGTTTTCCAGGAAGCGGGCCACCTTCAGGGCGTTGTCGGTATGCTTTTCCATGCGCAGGGGCAGGCTTTCCATACCCTCCATGGTCAGAAAGGCGTTGAAGGGGGCGATGGCACAGCCCATGTCACGCAGCAGCTGTACCCGAGCCTTGATGCAGAAGGCCATGCCGCGAGCGGCAGCCTGGTCGTGATCGCCGAAGGCACTCCAGTACTGAACGCCATGGTAGGAGGGGTCGGGCTCGGTGAATTCGGCGAATCTGCCGTTGTTCCAGGGGAAGTCACCCTTTTCCACGATAACGCCACCGATGCTGGAGCCGTTGCCACTCATGTATTTGGTGGTTGAGTAGACGGCGATGTCGGCGCCGTGGTCAAAGGGCTGGAAGATGATGGGGGAGACAGTATTGTCCACGATCAGGGGCAGGCCCAGCTCGTGGGCGATGGCGGCAATGGCGTCCATGTCGTCCACGTTGTTGCCGGGGTTGCCGATGGACTCCATGTAGAAGGCGCGGGTGTTTTCGTCGGCGGCGCGGCGGTAGTTCTCGGGGTTCGAGGAGTCCACAAAGCGCACCTCGATGCCCATGCGGGCAAAGGTATGGCGGAAGAGATTGTAGGTGCCGCCGTAGAGGCAGGAGGTGGATACGATGTTCTGGCCGCAGCGGGCGATATTGAGGATGCTGAGCATGATGGCCGACATGCCCGAGGAAAGGGCCAGGGCGGCAGTGCCTTTGGATACGGCAGCCACGCGCTTTTCCAGCACTTCCTGGGTGGGATTGTTGATGCGGGAATAGATGAAACCGAATTCCTTGAGGTCGAAGAGGTTAGCGGCGTGTTCGGGGCTTTTGAACTCATAGGCGGCCGTCTGGTAAAGAGGGGCGATGCAGGCGCCGGTGTGGTCGGGGCGGTAGCCGCCGTGCAGGAGCTGGCTTTCGATGTGCTTCATATGCAATTCCTCCAGTATTTCAAAATGAACTCAGCAATGACGAACAGAGAAAAAATATAGCGCAAACTCGGTCAATATCCTACCACAACCACGGGGGAAACATCTTGACAAAAACTCTGCCGCCACTATAGTATGCCCCGTGTTGGCACTCAACTTCAAGGAGTGCCAATTGCAAGGAGCAGCGCAATGAGTGTATTTGATGAAAGAAGCCAGGTGATCTTGCAGGACATCGTGCGCCTCTACATCGACTCCCAGGAGCCGGTGGGATCACGTACGCTCTCGCGTCAGTCCTCCATCAGGCTCAGTGCCTCCTCCATTCGCAATGTCATGAGCGATCTGGAGTACATGGGCTTTATCACCCAGCCCCATACGTCGGCGGGACGGATTCCCACGGACAGTGGGTACCGTTTTTATGTGGATACACTCATCACCCAAAAGCGTGAGCAGCGCAAACAGCAGGACTACAGTAATGTATCCGATTCCCTCAGCCGCAAGGCCGACGACAAGAGCCAGCTGCTGCAGGAGACTTCCCGCGTCCTGTCGGCCATGACCGGTTGCATGGCCCTTGTGAGTGCGCCACGGCTGTCGCAGCTGCCGATCCGTCAGGTCAGTTTTCTGGGGCTGGGAGGCAAACGCCTGCTGGTGGTCCTGGTGACGGAGTCCGGCATGGTGCAGAACGCGGTGATTACCACCGAAGCAGAGTTGCGGGCCGATGATCTGGAAAAGATCAATCGCTTTGTCAATGAGCACCTGGTGGGAATATCCCTGCAGGAAGCCCAGCGCAAGCTGCGGGTGATCCTGGAGCGGGAGATGCGCCAGTTTCGCAGCCTGATGGAAAAGCTGAGTGTCCACACCCAGAGCAGTGATCAGCAGGTGTATATGGAAGGTCTGCTGCGCATGCTGGATGGCCGCAGGGTGGAGGATATCCAGAAAATCCAGGATCTGGTGAAGGGTTTTGAAGAGAAGAAGATGATCTTCGACGTCATTGATCACAGCCTGAAGGCCCAGGGTATCAAGATCTTCATTGGTGCGGAAAATCCGGTGGAGGACATGAGCGATTATTCAGTGGTCGTGCGCAATTACGGCAGCGATGAACAGGCTCCGCTGGGGGCTATCGGCGTTATTGGTCCCAAGTCCATGAACTATCAGCACGTGATTGATATCGTGGACATAACCGCGTCCTGCCTGGACGACCTGATGAAGTCGTGAAGAGACAAGAACAATACAAGAGGTGAAGGAACATCATGTCCGAACACAACACAAACGAGGCATCAGAACAGGCTCAGTCGCCAGCTGAAGGAGCTACTCCCGACGAGGGTGCCGCGCTGGCCAATCTGGAGAAGCGGGTTCAGGAGAAAGAAGAGCAGCTGCTGCGTCTGCATGCCGAGTTTGAGAACTTCAAGAAGCGCAACAACAAGGAACGCCATGACGCCGTGCGCTTCGCTAACCAGCAGATCATCAAAGACCTGCTGACCATGCTGGATAACCTTGATCTGGCCATCTCGCACATTCCCGCTGGCGATGAAGCGTACAAGGCCATTCGCGATGGAGTGGAGATGACCCGCAAGCAGTTCGCCAATCTGCTGGAAAAGTACGGCCTGCAGGAAGTGCCCACCGATGGCGAGTTCGACCCCAACCATCACGAAGCTGTCATGCAGGAAGCATCGCCGGACCATGAGAACAACCATATAGTGGCAGTACTGCAGAAAGGCTACCTGCTCCACGATCGCGTGGTTCGCCCCGCCATGGTCAAGGTCTGCAAAAAGTAAACTCACAACATATCTGAATAAGGAATAATGGAGGATACATCATGGGTAAAGTAATCGGAATAGACCTGGGCACCACAAACTCCTGTGTTGCCGTCATGGAAGGTGGCGATGCCAAAGTTATCGCCAATGCTGAAGGAAACCGCACCACGCCAAGCATCGTGGCATTCACCGACAAGGACGAGCGCCTGGTGGGACTGACCGCCAAGCGTCAGGCCATCACCAACCCCGAAAACACCCTGTTTGCCATCAAGCGCTACATCGGGCGCAAATACGACTCCGACATCGTGCAGCGCGACGTCAAGAGCCTGCCCTTTAAACTCTCAGGCGCCTCCAACGGCGACGTGCGCATCGGAGCCCAGGGCAAGGACTACTCGCCCCAGGAAATCAGCGCCATGGTCCTGCAGAAGATGAAGCAGACCGCCGAGGACTATCTGGGTGAGACGGTGACCGAAGCGGTCATCACTGTGCCCGCCTACTTCAACGACTCCCAGCGCCAGGCCACCAAGGATGCCGGCAAGATTGCCGGCCTGGAAGTGCTGCGCATCATCAACGAGCCCACTGCCGCGGCTCTGGCCTACGGCATGGACAAAAAGGGCGACGAAGTCGTGGCCGTCTTTGACCTGGGCGGTGGAACCTTTGACGTTTCCATCCTGGAAATCAGCGAAGGCGTTTTCGAAGTCAAGTCCACCAATGGCGACACCCACCTGGGTGGCGAAGACTTTGACCAGCGCATTCTCAACTATGTGGCCGACGAGTTCAAAAAAGAGAGCGGCATCGACCTGCGTAACGATAAAATGGCCCTGCAGCGCCTGAAAGAAGCTGCTGAAAAAGCCAAGCACGAGCTTTCCGGCTCCATGGAGACGGAAATCAACCTGCCCTTCATCACCATGGACGCCAGCGGCCCCAAACACCTGCAGATCAAACTGACCCGCGCCAAGCTGGAGCAGCTGGTGGAAGACCTCATTGAGCGCACCATTGAGCCCTGCCGCAAGGCACTCAAGGATGCCGGTCTGAAAGCCTCTGACATTGACGAGGTTATCCTGGTGGGCGGCATGACCCGCATGCCCAAAGTGCAGCAGAAGGTCAAGGAGTTCTTTGGCAAGGAGCCCCACAAGGGCGTGAACCCCGACGAAGTGGTCGCCATTGGTGCCGCCATTCAGGCCGGTGTCCTGAAGGGCGACGTCAAGGACGTACTCCTGCTGGACGTCACTCCCCTGAGCCTGGGCATCGAGACCCTGGGCGGCGTCATGACCAAGGTCATTGAGCGCAACACCACAATTCCCACCAAGCGCTCCCAGGTGTTCTCCACTGCCGCCGACAACCAGACTTCCGTCAGCGTGCATGTCCTGCAGGGTGAACGGGAAATGGCCGCCGATAACAAGTCCCTCGGACGCTTTGACCTGGTGGAAATCCCCCCCGCGCCTCGCGGCATGCCCCAGATCGAAGTCACCTTCGACATCGACGCCAACGGTATCGTCTCCGTATCCGCCAAGGATATGGGTACCGGCAAGCAGCAGTCCATCGTCATCCGCGACTCCAGCGGTCTCTCCGACGAAGAGATTGAAAAGATGGTCAAGGACGCCGAGCTGCATGCCGATGAAGACAAGCGCAAAAAAGAGCGTATCGAGACGCTGAACCAGGCCGATACCCTGGTCTACTCCACCGAGAAGGCCATGGGCGAACATGGTGACAAGCTGCAGCCTGAAGACAAGGGCCGCATTGAAGAGAAGCTTGCCGCCCTCAAGAACCTGATCCAGGACACCGGCGCCAGCAAAGAGCAGCTTGAAGCCGCCACCAAGGAGCTTTCCGAAGCCTCCATGAAGCTGGGCGAAATCGTCTACCAGCAGGCTCAGCAGGAGCAGCAGGCTGGTGAAAACCAGGCCGATGCCTCTGGAGATGCCGGCTCGTCTGAAGGCAATAAAGCCGACGACGATGTGGTGGATGCCGAGTTTGAGGACATGGACGACAAAGAGAAGAAGTAAGCGCACTCGCCGTCCCCGGCTCAGCCGGGGACGGCTTCTTCCTTGCTTGAGCGAACTGACACGAATGCACGCGGGAGTGGCTCCAGGTCCGATGCATTGGTGTCAGTTTGTTTCCAGGGGTAACTTCCGGGGAATTGCAGACCACCTTCCCCTGTGATACAACCCCTCTTTCTTCAACTGAGACAACCCAAACCAACCAGGATACGCACACATGGCAAAACGTGATTATTACGAAGTGCTCGGGGTCAACAAGAACGCCTCGGAGACCGAAATAAAAAAGGCTTACCGCAAGCTGGCCATCCAGTACCACCCTGATAAGAATCCGGGGGACAAGGAAGCCGAGGAGAAGTTCAAGGAAGCCAGCGAAGCCTACGAGGTGCTCAGCGACCCCCAGAAGCGCACCCAGTACGATCAGTTCGGCCACTCCACCAATGGCGGTTTCGGAAACTACCAGAGCCATGGTTACAGCAATGTCAACTTCGAAGACATCTTTGGTGACTTCGAGGATATCTTCAATATGTTCGGCGGCGGAGGTTCACGTCGCTCTTCCGGTCGCAGCGGCACTCAGCGTCGCCAGGGCTCCGACCTGCTCTTTGAACTGGAAATCACCTTTGAGGAAGCGGCCTTCGGGGCTACCCGGCAGATCAAGGTTCCCAAAATGGAAACCTGCACCAAATGCGGTGGCAGCGGTGCCAACTCCCCTGAGGATGTGGAGACCTGCGCCACCTGTGGCGGACGCGGCCAGGTGCGCCGCACCCAGGGCTTCTTCAGCCTGACCCAGACCTGCCCCGACTGCCGTGGTGCCGGCAGGAAGATCAAGAATAAGTGCTCCCACTGCCATGGTGTCGGCAAGGTGCGGGTGGAAAAATCCCTCTCCGTCAATATCCCCGCCGGAGTGGAGACCGGCAACCGCCTGCGCCTCAATGGCGAAGGGGAGAGCGGCCAGAACGGCGGCCCCGCAGGTGACCTGTACATCCAGCTGACCGTGAAGCCCCATGCCATCTTCGAGCGCGAAGGCAATAACGTCTACTGCGATGTCCCCGTCTCTTTCGTCACCGTGACCCTGGGCGGAGAAGTGGAAGTGCCGACACTGACCGGGAAAGCCAAACTGAAGATCCCCGAAGGCACCCAGACCGGCAAGATATTCCGCCTCAAGGGCAAGGGCATTGCCGATATCCACGGACGGACCATTGGCGACCAGCTGGTGCGCATTGTGGTGCACACCCCCACTAAACTGAGCGCTCGCCAGAAAGAGCTGCTGCTTGAGCTGCAGAAGGAGCTGGGTGACAGCGCCGCATCGGGCAATGGGTTCTGGGATAAGGTCAAGGGAATGTTTGAATAGCGGCCCCGCTTGCCGCAAGTAGAGAAAATTTCGCCCGCGCCCCCCTGGGGTTGCGGGCTTTTTTTTCTGGCTACTGGTCTTGCAGAAAGCGGGCGGCCTCCAGCAGGGTGGCGCAGCGCTGGAAGGCAAAGGGACGCTCCTGGGGGGGCGTGAAGTTGTCATATTCCCTGCCGTGGCCGGTCTGGACCAGGATGCCCCCCTGGCATCCCGCGGCGTAGCCCGCCAGGATGTCGGCGTCCTTGTCGCCGATGATCCACGCCCGCTGCAGGTCGATCCCGTGTTCACGGGCAGCCTGCAGCAGCATTCCCGGCAAGGGTTTGCGGCACAGGCACTCCCCGTCTCGTGAGGGGTGGTGGGGGCAGTGGTAGATGGCGTCGATGGCGACATCGTAGCGGTCGCGCAGGTCATCCACCATGAAGCGGTTCAGCTCATCCATCTGCTCCTGGCGGTAGTAGCCGCGCCCGATGCCGGACTGATTGGTGACCACCACCAGGTGGTCGCACAGGGCGCGCAGCACCTGCAGGGCCTGGGGAACCTCTTTTTCGTAGGCGAAATCCGCAATGCGGTGCAGGTATTCGAGTTCGCGATTGATGGTGCCGTCGCGGTCAAGGAAAATGGCGCTGAAGGGCATGTGTACTCCTGTGAGGTCTCTGGCGCTTTTGTACGTTACCCGCTCCGCGGGCGCAAGCTTTGCGTTGATTTTTTACGTCAGATGGGTATAATGCGCTGGCACTCAAGGAATCCGAGTGCCAGCAAATATGCAATACAATCCTGGAGGCCATAGAGACATGACAGCCCAAACCATGGAATTCAAGACGGAAGTTCAGCAACTGCTCGACCTGATGATCCACTCCCTCTACTCCCACAAGGAGATCTTCCTGCGGGAGCTCATATCCAACGCTTCCGACGCCATCGACAAGGTGCGCTATCTTTCCCTGACCAACAGCGGTCTGCTGGAGGGCGAGGGCGACGGCAAGATCAAAATTGCCATCGACAAGGATGCCGCCACCATCACCATCAGCGATAACGGCATCGGCATGAACCGTGACGATGTCATCAAGTCCCTGGGCACCATCGCCCACTCCGGCACCAAGGAGTTCATCCAGGCCCTCAAGAGCGAAGAGGTGCAGAATAATCCTGAGCTGATCGGCCAGTTCGGCGTCGGCTTCTACTCCACCTTTATGGTGGCCTCCAAAGTCACCGTGCGCACCCGCAAGGCCGGTGAGCCCGCTGAAAGTGGCGTGGTCTGGGAGTCTGCCGCCGATGGTTCCTATACCATCGATGCCTGCACCAAGGAAAACAAGGGGACGGAAATTACCCTGGTGATGAAGGATGACGAGAAGGAGTTCCTGGACCAGTGGACTCTGCGCGGTATCGTGCGCCGCTACTCCGACTATATCGAATATCCCATCGTCATGGATGTGGAGAAGACCGAAGGCGAGGGCGACGACGCGAAAAAGGTCATCAGCGAGGAGACCCTCAACTCCCAGAAAGCCATCTGGCTCAAGGACAAGTCCGACGTCAGCGCCGAAGAGTACAACGAGTTCTACAAGCATATCGCCCACGATTTCACCGACCCGGCCAAGGTCATCCACTACCGTGCCGAAGGCACCAGCGAGTTTTCGGCTCTGCTCTACCTGCCCTCGCGTGCGCCCTTTGACCTCTTCTACAAAGAGTTCAAAATCGGCCCCACCCTCTATGTGCGCCGCGTGCAGATCATGGAGCACTGCGAAGACCTGGTTCCTCTCTACCTGCGCTTTGTCAAAGGCGTTGTGGACTCCTCCGACCTGCCCCTCAACGTCTCCCGTGAAATCCTGCAGAAAAACCGCCAGGTGGAACAGATGCGCAAGACCATCACCAAGAAGGTGCTGGACACACTGGGTGAAATGAAGCGCGACGAAAACGACGCCTATCTCGGCTTCTATGGGGAGTTCGGCAAGGTGCTCAAGGAGGGCATCCACTACGATCCCACCCGCAAGGACACCATCGCCGACCTGCTGCTCTTCGAGTCCACCCACACCGAAGTGGGCAAGCTGACCGACCTGCAGTCCTACATTGGCCACATGCCCGCCGAGCAGGAGCACATCTACTACATCACCGGCGCCAGCCGCCGCGAACTGGAGGGTTCACCCTACCTGGAGGCCTTCAAGGAAAAGGGCTACGAAGTGCTTTTCATGCTGGATGAAATCGACGACTTCATCGTCAGCAGCCTGCACACGTACCAGGAAAAGGAATTCAAGTCCGCCGTCAAGGGCGACATTACCCTGGATAAAGAGAACGAAGAGAAGAAAAAAGAGGCCCAGGAGAAGCACAAAGACCTGCTGGAGCTGATCAAAAACGAACTGGGCGAAAGCGTCAAGGAAGTGCGCCTCTCCGGTCGCCTCAAGGACTCTCCCTGCTGCCTCGTGGCCGGGGAAGCCGACATGGACCCCCAGATGGAAAAGATCCTCAAGTCCATGGGCCAGGAAGTACCTTCCGGCAGCCGCATCCTGGAACTGAATCCCGACCACCTGCTCTTCAGCGCCATGAATGG